>NZ_JBDIVO010000186.1:0-9300 GCF_039794385.1 Methylocaldum sp.
GCGGAGACTAGGGCTAACCCGCCATCGATGGGTTTCGCTTCGCTCTACCCATCCTACGATGAATGTTCACTCGAATGTCGAATGGAATTAGACCGTGGCGAATTCTTCCCGCGAATAACGGGCGGTTCCGAATCGGTAGTCGCTTTGGAGGCAGTGATCCAGCCAGCGGGTGAGGAAGTAGTTCAGCGACCATTTGTAATCGAGCACGCTCTTGGCGCTGGACCGGTCCCTCACCGCATCGAGGACCACCGGTCGGCAGTGGTCGCTGAGCGCTTCGGCGGTCTTGGCGTCCAGACTGACGCGGATTCTCACCGCCGGCTCGAAACCCCGCACGAAATCGTGGGTAAGCTCCAGCGTCAGGGTATAAGGCGACCTTTCGAGCAACCTCAGATGCAGGGACGGCTTGCCGTTGACTTGGGCGACGGCGGTCTCGTCGATGCGGTCCAAGTCGGGAATCAGGTGCGCCAGTTTCTCGTAGTTCGATTCGCAGACTTTTTGCAGCCAGAAGGATTTTTCTGCGGGCTGGAAAATGCTCATTACCGGTAAAAACGATCTCTCAAAATTCACTGTAGGTAGCGCAGGCGCTGGATGTCTCCCATAAGGTCACGCTCCTGACGTTGTATCCTCGGCTCGCGACGTGTCCGAATATCAGCTTGGCCAGATACTCGGCCGTAGGATGCTCGTCGAGCGCCAGAAAACGTTCTCCGGCCGAAACTAGCGCCGGCAGGAGCGGGTCATCCTTGTGCAGAAGCAGATTGTGATCGAGCTGCCGGTCGATATACTCCGACGCGACGGCGCTGATCTCCGCGAAATCGCAGACCATGCCCTGTTTGTTCAAACTTTCGGCAATCACGGTAATTGCTGCCTTGACACTATGACCATGGAGATGACGGCACTTGCCCGTATGTTCCATTAGACGGTGTCCATAGCAAAAATACACTTCTTTGGTAATCGTAAACATGAATTGCGACAAGGATATTGACCAGCGATTTCACTCGCTCTTGATGCCTTTGATGGCGCCGGCAATTCGGTAACCGCCCGCTTCGCTCTCCGCGCACCGGATCGTTTCGATATAGGCGGTCAAAGGCGGGGTGATTTTGTTCTGCGGAACGAGGCGCACTTCGACGGCTTTGCCGACATCTAAAGGAATATCGGCCTCGAACAAGATGCCGGAGCCGCTGATATTTACACATACCCCCTCATGTACAATATCGCTGTCGGCCAGCCGGAAGGTCATCTTGCAATCGGCCTGCATGCGGATGAAATCCCGCTTTTCGTCGTACTCCAGCATAGCTGTGCATCTCCCCCTTTAGGTTTCCCGGTATTCTAACCGATAGATCATAGCCGAAGTCGTTCGGACGATTCCGATTTCGGGTTTGGCAATGCGCGCCCTTTTATGCCATAGTGCCGCGCCTAAATCGACACAACTTGTTGGAACGACGCAGTAATCCGACACCTTGAACCTATGAGCACGAAATCCATCGTCCTAACTGGAATAACCACGACCGGTACACCTCATCTCGGCAATTACGTGGGCGCCATACGCCCTGCCATCGAAGCCAGCCGCGATCATAACGTCCTACCTTTCTATTTTCTGGCGGACTACCATGCCTTGATCAAATGCCAGGACCCGGAACGCGTCCGCCAATCGACACTGGAAATCGCCGCCACCTGGCTGGCCTTGGGTTTGGATACGGAAAACGCCGTGTTTTACCGCCAGTCGGACGTCCCCGAGATCACGGAGCTGGCCTGGATACTCAGTTGCGTCACTGCAAAAGGACTGATGAATCGCGCCCATGCCTATAAGGCCGCGGTCCAAGCCAATGAAGAAAGTGGCGAAAGCGACCCCGATAAGGGCGTCACCATGGGATTGTTCAATTATCCCATCCTGATGGCGGCCGATATTCTGATCTTCAACGCCAATAAAGTTCCCGTCGGAAAGGATCAGGTTCAGCATATCGAAATGGCACGCGATATCGCCGGACGCTTCAATCATATTTACGGCGAGCATTTCGTGCTTCCCGAAGCGGACGTCAGCGAGGATACCGCTGTGCTATGCGGATTGGACGGGCGTAAGATGAGCAAGAGCTACGACAACACCGTCCCGCTGTTCGCACCCGAAAAACAGCTGCGCAAGCTGATCATGAAGATCAAGACCAACTCTCTGTTGCCGGGCGAACCCAAAGATCCGGACACCTGCACCCTGTTCGGCATCTATAGGGCGTTCGCGACAAAGGAGGAGACTACGGCGATAAGGCGCCGCTACGCGGAAGGCATTGCGTGGGGAGAAATGAAAAACATTTTGTTCGAGTATCTGGACGATCATCTGAAAGCCGCGAGGGAACGTTATGAAGCACTGCTACAAGCACCCGACAAAATCGAGGAAGCATTGCAGGACGGCGCCCGCAAGGCCCGAAGCTACAGCGCCCCGCTGATACGGAAGGTCCGCCACAGCATCGGAATCCGAAGCCTGAGTCTCTGACCTTTGCGCGCCGTTCGGATGCGGCGTCGCCGCCGCTTATCCCGCGCCTTACCGTCGGGAATGACATGTCGCACGATCCCAAATACTGGGCAAAAGGATATCTCGAGGCAGCCGGCCCATTAAGATTGTTCCGGCTGCTGGTCCTGCTGGCGCTGCTCGCCGGCTGTGCGCCGAACCGACTGGACGAGGCGCTGGCCATGGAAGAGGCCGGCGCCGAACGCACTATCTATTTGGTCGATCTGGGCTGGCACACCGGCCTAGCCGTCAAACGAGCCGATATCCCGCCCGGGTTGTGGCCGGAAAGCCAAGACTTTCCGAAAGCGGAGTATCTCGAAGTAGGCTGGGGAGACCGCGATTTTTATCAGGCCGCCGGCTTCAACCTCTGGTACGGGTTCAAAGCCGTCGTGGCCCCCACCGCCAGCGTTCTGCACGTTGTCGGAGTCCCCGTTCATCCGACCGCTTATTTCCCCGCCGCCGAGATCGTTGAGGTCCCCTTGTCGGAACAGCAGCTCAGGCAACTCATCGTATCCATTCACAACACCTACGCCCGCGAGAATACGGCCAGAGCGCAAGCCATCGGCCCGGGTCTATATCCCGACAGCCGCTTTTACGCAGCCGAGGGCAAATTCCATCTGTTCAATACCTGCAATGTCTGGGTTGCGCGAATCCTGCGCGATGCGGGCCTGCCCGTCGTGCCGTTTTTCGCGGTCACGTCGCGGGGGCTCTTGTCCCAGGTGCGAGAGTTCGGCAAGATCGTTCGGCCGGAGTCGGAAGGTCGCTAAGTATCGGCGTAAGAATCGCTTCAAGGCTCTTTTTGATATTTCACGCTTACCGGTTATCGCGAGGAAACTCCATGCACGTCGTCATCATTGGTTCAGGTATCGCGGGCATCACTTTCGCGGAGGAACTTCGGAAACTCGCGCCGGAATGCCGAATTTCCGTCGTAACTCAGGAAGGCCACGGCTATTATTCGCGGCCTATGCTATCCCACGGCTTTTCGAGGGACGACATCGAAACCAAGATCATTCTGAAGCCGTTCGATGCACTGCACGATGCCGGCATCGCGATCTATCGCGAAACCAGCGTATTGACACTCAACCGCGACGACAAAACCATTGTCTGCCGGAACAGTTCGGGCGAATTTACCCTGAATTACGACAAGGCGGTGCTCGCGCCCGGCTCGGATGCGCTGATTCCGCCCCCGTTTCAGACGAGCCGCGATTTGTTCTTTGTCGTCAACAGCCTCGACGACTTGATCGAACTCCGGCGGCATCGGGAAAAAATCGTCGAGACATCGGCAAAGCCCCTGTGGGCGGTGATCGGTGGCGGGCTGATCGGCTGCGAAGTCGCTTCCGATCTGGCCAAGGCGGGCGATCGGGTGGTCTTGTTTCATGCCTTGGCAAGACTCATGGAACGTCAGTTGATCGAGGAAGATTCGGCAACTCTGTTGCAGGTATTGCAGGGCCACGGGATAGAGGTTCGCTTGAATGCCTCGGTCCAGGGCTTCGAAAAAATCGGCAGCCTTTACGCGGTGAAGTTGCAGGACGAAACGGCTAGCGGTTTCCACGGCGTCATCGTCGCCTGCGGTTTCAAGCCGCGAACCGAACTGGCGCGGCGCATCGGGTTAAATGCCGATCGGGGCATATTGGTCGATGAGTTCCTGCGCACCAACGACCCCGACATCCACGCCATAGGCGATGCCGCCGAATTCGTGGACGGCCGCTTGTACGCCTATATCATGCCGATACGGCATCAAGCCTTCTGGCTGGCCCGTTTTCTTGCCGGGCAAACCAACGAACCATGGCAGCCGCCCGATTTCAAACCGCGCGCCAAAGTGCACGGTTTCAATGCAGTGCACCCTTATATTTTTTAACGGGGCGAGGGTCGAGAGATCGAACGTCACATCCGCCAAATCAACAGCTTGGCGGCGCGGCCATCTCGCAGGATCAAGGTTTGATCAGGTTCGACGCCGGGCACCTCGAACGTGTTGCTGATGAAAAGCGACCCCGGCCTCATTTCCTTCCGCGCCTTGCGCCACAGGCGAGGCATGGGCGCCGGCGATAGAAAGGCGTAAACCACATCGAAACGGCCGAGATCCTCGGTCCAAAAATCGCCGAAACGGATACGGCAGTTCTTTTCGTTCCGCAAGCGAAACCGGCCGAGCAGGGCCGGCAGCGGCGCCGATTCGACGCCCCGGAATTCGCCGGATTTGCATTGCCCGGCTAAAACCGCCAGGCCGCCGCCCCAGCCGCAACCGAGGTCGATGAATTTGAACGCGGCGTTCCGCGGCAACAACTCGGAAACGGCAAGCCAGGTTTCGCGATCGGTCAAATAAAAAGGAACCCGCTCGCGAAGATTACTGCGAAAAACCAGCCACATCAGGACGAAACCGGCCAAATACAGGACCGGCGGGAGATTCAGCCGCCAGCTGACGGCGATTGCGGGAACGAACAGCGCCTGGATCGGCAGCCACCAATAAGGAAGTCTCAGCATCCAGCCGAAGGCCATGGCGAGAAGACCTTCAAATGCCACGGCGAAGCCGAGGGACGCCCAGAACAGGCCGCCGCTCTTTAGAAGCAGGAATGTGCCTAAGATGGCCAAGAGTTGGCTCAGGACGGCCCTGAACCAAACCGGCAGCGCTTCGACCATGAATATGGTGCCCTAGAGTGCGGACGCGGCCTTGTTGACGGCCGGCACCATGCCTTGGCCCGTAATCGCCCCTTTGTCCAGCGGTTCTTGCATAGATATATCTATCCCGGAACCGCCGGTAATGATTTCTTCGGCCGTATGCTTGTTCATCACGATGATGGAAATGCGCCGATTGGTGGCGGCCAAGGGGTCTTCCCTGACATAAGGAACGCTCGAAGAGAGCCCCACCACCCGCATCATTTTTTCTTCCTTGAGGCCGCTCTTGATCAGCTCCTTGCGGGCGGAATTGGCACGGTCGGCGGATAATTCCCAATTCGTATAACCCTGTCCTTTGCCCGGAAACGGCTTTGCATCCGTATGTCCGGCGATGCTGATCTTGTTCGGCAACTCGTTGATGACCGGCGCGATTTGGCGAAGTATCTCCGATGCATAGCCTTCCATTTTGGCGCTCGCCGAATTGAACATGGGCCGGCCTTCCGAATCGATGATCTGGATACGTAGCCCCTCCTGAGTGATGTCGATCTTCAGTTGATTCTGGAACTGTGTGAGCAAAGGGCTGGTTTCGATCATCCGCTCGATCTTTTCCTTCAGCGCCTCGAGTTGTTCCATCTCCTTTTCCGATTCGGCGGCTTCTCCGACGATATCTTCCTTCCCTTGGTCGGTCAGTTTGACTTGACCCTCGGATTGAGTGATGTCCTCCCCTCCTCCCTTGATCACGCTGGTTGCATCGCCCGTGTTGGGACCGCCTTGCCGGGAAGGTTTCCAGGGATCCTTGAAATACTCGGCGATGCCTTGCCTGAAAGCGGGTTCGGTCGTACCTAAAAGCCACATCAGCAAAAAGAACGCCATCATCGCGGTGACGAAATCGGCGTAGGCCAGCTTCCAGGCTCCTCCATGATGGCCGTGACCGCCTTTCTTGATTTTCTTGATGACGATTTGGTTCGAATTATCGGCCATGGTCTTATCCGGATAAGCTCGTTAACGGCTTTCTTTGAGATGCTTCTCCAATTCGGAGAATTCCGGACGCTCCGCGGAAAACATCGCTTTGCGGGCGAATTCCACGGCGGTGGATGGGGCGTAACCGTTTATCGAGGCGATCAGCCCGGCTTTGATGCTTTGATAATACTTCGTCGATTCCGCCAAACGTTGTTCCAACAGACCCGCCAGGGGACTGATGAAACCATAGGCAACCAAAATACCCAGAAATGTGCCGACCAGTGCCGCGGCGATCAGCTTGCCGAGTTCCGCCGGCGGCAAACCCACCGACTCCATGGTATGCACCACGCCCATGACCGCGGCGACGATGCCGAACGCCGGCATGCCGTCCGCGAGGCGCTGCAGCGCCTGTATGGGCAGGTGGCCTTCCTCGTGATGGGTTTCGATGTCGATGTCCATCAGATTGTCGATTTGATGGACGTCCAAACTGCCGCTCGTCATCAAGCGCAAATAATCGGTGATGAACTCGACCGCGTGATGGTCGGCCAGCACCTTGGGCGCGGATTTGAACAATTCGCTTTGATCCGGCGTCTCGATATCCCCTTCGATGGACAACAGCCCATTTTGACGGATCTTGTTGAAGATCCGATACAAGAGCGTCAAGGTTTCAAGATAAAGCGCCTGGTTGTATTTGGAACCCTTCAGGGAGCTCATCAACGCGCCGAAAACGGCTTTCAAGACCTTGGGATTGTTCGACACGACGAATGCGCCGAGCGCGCCGCCGAAAATGATGATGACCTCGTTCGGTTGAATAAGAACGCCGATATGGCCTCCCGCCATCAAAAAACCGCCCAGAATGGCGCCCACGACGATGATGTAACCGATAATGACGAACATGCGTTAACTCTTTGGAGATGCTTAACTGAAGGGCGGCACGGATAGCCGGTCGAAGTTTGGTGCTGGTTGTCCGAGCCACAGCAGGCTCGAAAAAAGTCTAGACGAAAAAACGTGGCGCTCGTCTCAAAAAACGAAACAGACTTGAAAACGGGAAGGATCGCCCCAAATTCTCATCGTCATCTTATTAACCCAGGGCAGGGATGTTCCGGCGCGGCGACAAGCCGCGTGAGCCAAGGCGGGACGTGTAACCGGCCTTGGCGGTGGTCCGTAAATACCAGGAGGGTATTTACGGGCCTGATTAATAGAGTCGATCCACTTAAACCTCCGGAGGAAAGTCACTGCCATGACCGTAGCAGAAAGCAAGGTAACTTTTGGGTTCGAAGCTGAGGTAAAACAGCTTCTGCACCTGATGATTCACTCCTTGTACAGCAACAAGGAAATCTTCTTGCGCGAGCTCATCTCGAACGGATCCGACGCTGCCGACAAGCTCCGCTTTATGGCACTGGGAAACGATGCGCTGTACGAGGGCGACAGCGAGCTGAAGATTCGGATCGAACACGACAAAACGAACCGGACTTTGACCATTACCGACAACGGCATCGGCATGACCCGCGACGAGGTCCGCGAGAACATCGGGACCATCGCCCGCTCCGGCACCCGCCAGTTCTTCGAGTCGCTGACCGGGGACGAGGCGAAGGACAGCCAGCTCATCGGCCAGTTCGGCGTGGGCTTTTATTCCGCATTCATCGTTGCCGACAAAGTCACCCTGGAAACCCGCAAGGCTGGTCTGGACGCGGCCCAAGGGGTACGCTGGGAATCCAAGGGCGAAGGCGATTACACGCTGGAAACCATCGAAAAACCCGAGCACGGAACGAAGATTACGCTGCACCTCCGCGAAGGCGAGGACGAGTTCCTGGACGGTTGGAAACTCCGGTCGATCATACGCAAATTCTCCGATCACATTTCCTTGCCGATCCTGATGAAGAAGGAAGCGTACGGAGACGAAAAGCCGGCAGCGGACGAGTGGGAAACCGTCAACAGCGCTTCCGCCTTATGGGCAAAGAACAGGGATGAGATTTCGGACGAGCAATACAACGAATTCTACAAGCACGTTTCCCACGACTTTCAGGAGCCTCTGGCTCGCCTCCACAGCCGCGTGGAGGGCACCAACGAATACACCCTTCTGCTCTACATTCCGTCGCATGCGCCGTTCGATCTGTGGGACCGCGACGCGAAGCACGGCGTAAAGCTTTACGTGCGGAAGGTTTTCATCATGGAAGGATCGGAGAAGCTGATGCCCCGTTATCTCCGCTTCGTCCGCGGCGTGATCGACTCCGATTCGCTCCCCTTGAACGTTTCGCGGGAAATTCTTCAGGAAAACGCGCTGCTCGAAAAAATCCGCTCCGGCGCGGTCAAGAAGGTTCTCGGTCTGTTGGAGGACGTGGCCAGGAACGAGCGGGAAAAATACCAAGCTTTCTGGAAGGAATTCGGCCAGGTCATCAAGGAAGGTCCGATCGAAGACTTCAAGAACCGCGACCGCATCGCCAAACTGCTGCGCTTCGCCTCCAGTCATAACGATTCCGATGTCCAGAACGTTTCCCTGGAGGATTACGTCGGCCGCATGAAGGAGGGGCAGGACAAGATTTACTATATTACGGCCGAGAATTACGCCGCGGCCAAGAACAGTCCGCACCTGGAAATCTTCCGTCGCAAGGGATTGGAAGTACTCCTGCTGCACGATCGGGTCGACGACTGGCTGGTCAGCTATCTCACCGATTTCGAAGGAAAGCATCTGCAATCGGTGGCCAAGGGGGATCTGGACCTGGGCACCCTTGCCGACGAAGCGGACAAGAAGCATACCGAAGAAGCCAGCAAGGCGTTCCAGCCCGTTATCGACAAAATCAAGCAAACGCTGGGCGACAAGATCAGCGATGTGAAAATCAGCGCTCGCCTGACCGACTCTCCGGCTTGCCTGGTCAGCGAAACCTACGGGTTAAGCCGTACCATGGAACGCATCATGAAATCGGCCGGGCAAGACGTACCGGCCAGCAAACCGATTTTCGAGATCAATCCCGATCATCCCCTAGTGACAAGGCTCAAGGACGAGGCGGACGAATCGCGCTTCGCCGATCTGACCCATATTCTTTATGACCAGGCGGTCCTCAGCGAAGGCGGCCAGCTGGACGATACCGCCGCCTTCGTCCGCCGCTTGAACGGCTTGCTTCAAGCTGTCATGCACTATTAACCCGGCCTATAAATATAGGCCGGGTTAATCCGGGGCAGGGATGCCCCGGCGCGGCGACAAGCCGCGTGAGCCCAGGCCGGGCGTGTACCGG
>NZ_JBDIVO010000187.1:0-9294 GCF_039794385.1 Methylocaldum sp.
CGCTCCCTGGATGACCGTTTGCGATTGGAGATGATCGAAACGGCTTTTCCGACTGCGTCGGAGGAGAACCCCGTGAGGGAACACGGTCTGTCGCTGGAAAGCTATATGGACGAGATCGAAAAGCAGGCGATCATCAAGGCTCTCGAAAAAAACCGTTGGAACCGGACCGCGGCGGCGAAGCAGTTGGGCATCACGTTCCGCGCACTGCGCTATAAGTTGAAAAAGCTGGGACTGGACTGAGCAAATGCGGAAAACCGGTGAGGATGGACGGCCGAGATACACAACGGAGGCGAGTCAGCCGTCGCCCTGAACTAAAAAAATCTAAAGGGCTTACTCCATCGCCCAACGCCGTCAAGCCCGATATTTATCCAGAGTCTTGAGCTTATCCAGAGCGTCCTTGATCTTCCCGGCAACCGCGTCGTTCAGCTCCGTAGGCTTATAGACTCGATCCAGCAATCCTTCCGCGACCAGGGCCTCTTTGACCCATTTCTTGGCGAAACGATAATTTGTCGGCACTGGAGAGACTTCGCCCGTAGCCGGATTGCGCAACTGTCCGCCGCGCTCGGTTTGCGCGGCCTCTTCCTCGGCGGGCGCGGCCGTTTCGGCGACAGCAGGCGCGCCGGCGGCTTCCTCGGCTTTCGTTTCGGGCGCCGCTACCGGGGTTGGCGTGCTATCCGCGCGAGACACGGTCTTGAATACCTCGTAGATCACAAATACGACGAAGATCACCGTCAGACCGACCAGCAATTGCATCATGATCTTTCTCCTCCTCTTCTTGTAGTTTCTATCGACTCGCCAGCCGCCGCCTGAAGTTCCGAGCGTCACCGCGGTTGCGTGCGAGCCGACACACCATAGGCCGAAACGAATAAAACCGCAATATCTCTCTTGACTTTAGTCAACAATTTGCGCAAGAAATCCCCGAAACTCGCATTTTTTGTAAACGCCGATTTTGCCGCTAGCCGGTTCGTCCCGAACTTCTCGAAGGGCCTCGAGGGCTTGCCGGGACAGCTTCTAAGGCATCGCGTGAACGTGGGGGACAGGCCTGAGCGCCTTGTGCTCGAACTGCAAGCGATGAAGCTCCGCGTAATAGGATTGTCCGCGCAGCAATTGTTCGTGAGTGCCGCTTTCGATGATACGACCGTCCCGCATGACATAGATCCGGTCCGCATTCTGGATGGTGGACAGACGATGAGCGATGACCAAGGTGGTCCGGCCTTTCATCAATACCTCCAGCGCCTCCTGGACGTGCCGCTCGGACTCCGCATCCAGCGCGGAAGTCGCTTCATCGAGTATCAGGATGGGAGCATTCTTGAGGACGGCGCGCGCGATGGCGATACGCTGCCGTTGTCCGCCCGAGAGCACGATACCTTGCTGGCCGACGACGGTGTCGAAGCCTTGCGGCAGGTTTTCTATGAATTCCAGCGCATGGGCGGTCCTCGCCGCCTGCCGAATCTCCTCGAAACTCACCGACTCCCGGCAACCGTAAGCGATATTGCTGGCAACGCTGTCGTTGAACAAGGTAACTTCCTGCCCCACGTAAGCAATATGCCGGCGCAGACTCTCCAGGGTGAACTCCCGTATGTCCCGCCCGTCGAGGCGGATTTCGCCTTGAGTGGGCTCGTAAAGGCGAGGCAGCAAGCGTATCAGCGAGGTTTTGCCGCTGCCCGACTGTCCGACCAACGCAATGGTTTCGCCCGGCTTTACCGTCAACTCGATATTCTTCAGCGCGTAATCTCCGTCATCGTGATACGCAAGACCGACTTTCCGGAATTCGATATGTCCCTTTACCGCGTCGAGTTCTCGCGTACCGGTATCGTGTTCGCGCTCCTTGTCCAATAGCTCGAAGATGCTGTCCCCGGCGGCGATCCCCTTCTGCATGATGTTGAGGACCTGGGTGGCACGTTTGATCGGGCTCAGCATCATGGCCATCGCCGCAATGAAGGCGATCAGACTGCCGGGCGTGATGGTGTGGCGCACCGAGTCCAGGGAGACCACGTACAAAATCGCCGCGAACCCGCTGACATAGATGAGCTGTATGAGCGAGCCGCTAACCGCGTCGGTGACGATCAGCTTCATTTGCCGCCGCTGGTTGCGTTCGTTTTCCTTGGCGAACTTTTCGGTTTCGTAGCCTTTCCCGTTGAACACCTTGACGATGCGCTGCGCATCGATCACTTCCTGCGCCACGTGGCCGACATTGCCCATGGACTCCTGAATACGCATGCTGATCTTGCGAAAACGCTTGCTGACCAGGCGAATGCTGATGCCGAGCACCGGGCCGACCACCATGAAGACCAGGGACAACAAGGCATTTTCGTAAACCATCAACAAAGTGAGACCGACGATGGTCAATCCGTCCTTGAACACCGCGACCACGCCCTTGGTCAAGGAATTCGCCACCTGCTCGGTGTTGTACAGCAGTTTGGCGAGCAACTGCCCCGACGAGGCGTGATCGTAATAGGCACAGGGAAGATTCAATAGCTGATCGAACAAATCCCGGCGGAGATCGGCGATCACCCGCCGTCCGACCCATCCGGAACAGTAATCCCCGGCGAACCCGGCGATACCACGGGCGATCGACAAACCCAGCAATATGAAAGGCGCTTGACGCAGAATCTCGGGGTCATTCTCGATGAAACTGCCGTCGATGAGCGGCTGAATCAGCTTGGCGAAAGCGGGTCCCAGCGAGGCATAGGCAATCATGGCCACTATTGAAGCCAGGAACATCTTCCAGTAGGGCAAAGCGTATTTGAGCAGCCGCCGATAGATGATCATTCCATCGGTGAGTGGCTTTCGGTCGGAGTGTTTTTCGCTCATGAGGTCGTGCAGGCTTAATAAAAGGCCGTCCTGATTTCTCAAGCGGCCTGTTCGACTTTGCTAAAATCGTGGTTTTTTCACACGGATAGAAATCATCCAATGGTCGCTGGAGTCATCGCTCCCCCGGTCCAGTATGCCAATTATACCGGCGTCACGGCTGCCTTGGCTTTCGCCTTTTTTGCCTGGCTGAGTCCGGCCGGCACCAATATCGCGTTAGCCGCGTTTTCGCTGGCATTTCTGTTGAATCCGTCGGCATGGCCGGTGTTTCGCCGCGATCCGATGTTCGGACTGTTTGCCGCTTTCGCGATTTATGTGGCCATCGGGGCTTATTTCGCGATCGACGAATTTCCCGAAACGCGCAAACTTCAGATCCGAGACGCCTCGAATTGGCTCAAATTGTTCGCCTTTCTGCCGCTGGCCTGGTGGCTGCGCGGCGACCTGCGGCGCATCCACTGGACGCTGATCCTGGCCACCGGGGGGCTCCTGATCGGCATGCTTTGGAAAGCCGATTGGTCGAACTTGTATCACATGACCGTCGCCGAAAGAACCGGATTCAAACTCCGAATCATCTTCAGCGGTCTGGTGTCGGCATCGGCAATTCTGGGACTCTTGATCTATACCCCGCGAATCTGGAGCACCCGCACGAGTCCCCTGAATGACCTATTTCGCCTCGCCTGTTGGCTGGCCGCCCTATATCTGTCCAGTTTCATGCTGATTTCTTCCAAATCCCGCGGCGCCTGGCTTGCCGCACTCATAGCCGTTCCCAGCGCATTGGGTATCCATTATTTTTGGAAGACAAAAAGAACCGACCTTCAGCTCGGAAAGTCGGTTCCTTTCATGCTCCTCGCGCTGGGCGTGGTTGTGGGTCTGTTTGCCCTGAACCACGGCGAGATCCGGACCCGGATCGATCAGGAAAACGCGGTCGTTTCGTCGATTTTGCAGGGAGAAAACCAGCACTTGCCGCGCACGTCGATCGGCTATCGCCACGATATTCAGAAATTCGGATTGCAAAAATATTTGGAGCGGCCCTGGTTCGGCTGGGGCCCCGGCTCTACCGAGCATCTCGTCGAAATCAGCGGTCAACCCGAGCTGATCCATCCACAGGCGAAAGGAGCGGACTGGATGGACCACTTTCATAACACTTATCTGGAAATCCTGGTCCGCTTCGGCCTTTTGGGCGCACTGGTCTTGGCCGCAACGGTTCTTCTGGTGATGGCCAACGTATGGCGCAGCTATAAGACCGGGATTCTGCCGAAAGACCATTTCGCGTTTCTGGCCGGCTGCTTCATTCTCTTGGCCGTGTGGAGCCTGTTCGACTTCCGCATTCTGCACGGCGACTGCCGGGCCTATTGGATTTTACTGGCCGGGATCGCCTATAGCTTTGCCTGGCATCCCGATGCGGCCCGCCATGACTAGGCTACCCGTCGTTTATCTGGGCCGAAGCCGCCTGCAACGAAATCGCGCCAATCTGATCCAGACCCTGCAGATGATGGAGGCATTCCGCCAAGCGGGCGTCGACGCTACGCTGTATTTGCCGCCGTGGCCGGGTTCGCTGGACCTGGAAAGCCGGCTGCGCGATTTCGGCATCGAATCGTCCTTGGACATCCGTTCCAGCTGGCTGCTGAATCGGCGCTGGAACGCCCGCCCGTTCGTTCGGCTTTATGGCAGGCGACTTCGGAAGGCTCTTGGCGTTTACACCCGCTCCGTGCAAATCAGCGCCACATTGGCCGCTGCCGGAATACCGCATCAACTGGAAATCCACGAGGCGGAGCGCGAACTGATCGGCAAAGGGTATTTGGCCGGCATCGTGAAGCATCATCGGCAGGGACTCATCGGATGGCTCGTCCCCATCAGCCATGCCGCGGCAGACGTATTGATCCGGGCCGGGGCCGTCGCGGAGCGCGTGCTGGTCAGTCCGAGCGGGACCAAACTTTCCGCATTCGACCGGATTCCGGCCTTCGATCCCGACCGTCTCTCCGCCCCTCGCATCGTGTACCTCGGGCGCCTCAGCCGCGACCGAGGCCTCGACGTCTTCCAGGAAATCGCTGCAACGGAAATCGCCGACGTCACCTTGGTGGGCGAACAGGAAGATACGGTCCAAGCCTCGGGCAAGCTGCACGTCGTGCCTTTCGTGCCGCACCGGGACGTGCCGACCTGGTGGGAGCGCTCCGATTTGGTCCTGCTGCCCTACCAGCGAAGCCTTCCCCATGCCGATTCGATCAGCCCCATCAAGCTGTTCGAGGCGATGGCGGCGGGACGTCCGATCATCGTGAGCGATCTGCCCGCGATTCGGGAAATCGTCGATCACGAGAAAACCGCTCTGTTGGTCGAGCCGGCGGACACCGGAGGATGGATCGCGGCGATCAGGCGGCTGCAAAACGATCCGCAACTCGCCTGCCGTCTCGCGCAAGCGGCGAAGCAAAAGGCCCGAGAGTACAGCTGGGAGAAGCGCGCCGAGCGGATTGCCAAAGCGTGTGGCTGGATCTGACGACTTGACTGGCGCGTTTTCACTGCGGACGAAGGCGTCGGCAAAGGATTGCCGACCTACGCCAAATCGGAAAATCCTCTAGCCGCGTTCAGCAACCGTTTCCGTAACCTGCCGGTAAATCCGGTAATTGCCCTCCACCATGGCTTCGACCGAGAACCGTTCGAGAACCAAACGCCGCCCGGCCTGGCCCAGTTCACGGCGCCGCGTCGGATCGTCCAGCAGTTCGACGATAGCGGAAGCCAATGAAGCGCTGTCGCCGGGCTCGATCAGGCGGCCGTTGATGCCGTCCTTCACGATTTCGGGAATGCCGCCGGCCCGCGTCGCCACGATCGGAACCCCAGAGGCCGCAGCCTCAAGCAACGAGACGCCGAGCCCCTCCATCCAGGCGGGATGGACCACCAGATCGAGACAAGGTATGACCCGCGCCATATCGGTTCGATAGCCGGCGAAAATTACGGTGTCATCGAGTCCGCGGGCACGAGCCGATGTCCGAAGTTCGGCCTCCACGGGGCCCTGCCCGAACAGCAAAACCCGCGTTTGGGGGTGACGAGCCAGGACCACGGGCAAGGCGTCGAATAACACCTCATGCCCCTTGCGGCCGATCAGCTGGGCGATCATGCCGATCGCCGTCTCGCCCTCCGCGAGGCCGAATTCCGAGCGAAACCAAGCCTTATCGCATTCCGGACGGTAGCGCTCGGTGTCGACCGCGCTCGGAACGCAGACCACCCGCTCGGCCGGCACGCCAGCTTCGATGAGCACCTCGCGTATGCCTTCCGATATGGTGACGATGGTCTCGAACAGCGGAAACTTGATGCGGGTGTCGACCCAGCGCGGCGGATTGTCCACTCGCCGGCTATGGATCATCGGAATGTTTTCCAGCCGTCCGGCCAAAGCGGCGAGAAGATCGCCGCGGCGGCTGTGGATGTGCAGCACGTCCGGTTTTTCGTTTCGAATCAGCCGCCGCAGCCGGCCGATAAAGCCGAGATCCGAGTCGCCCCGGAACGGAAGCGGTCGAATCTCGACGGCGGGATTTTGGATAGCCCCGACGATCTCGGCGCCCTCGCTGCATACCAGCACATGCTCTCCTGGAAACCGGCTCAGGCCATTGAGAAGGTAGGCCACCTGCCGGGCACCGCCGTATAGGTGCCGCCCCATTTCCACGTGCAGCACTTTCATGATCTTTTTTCCAGAAGCTCGATGGCAGCGCCGAACACCTTGTCCACGGTATGGAGACGCATGCAATCGAACGTCCCTCCGCAGGTCGGACGACGGCGGCAGGGCGAACATTCGAAGCGCTCGTAAAGCACTCTCGCCGTGGCCCGGCCCGTGTCCAAATAGGGCCGGGTGGAACCGAAGATCGCCACGGTCGGAGCGCCCAGAGCGATGCCGAGATGAGTCAATCCGGTATCGACGCCGATCGACAGCCTCGCTTTCTCGATGATCGCCGCGCACTGTCCCAGGCTCGTCCGGCCGGCCAAATTAATGAGGCCCGGCGTCTGCCTGGCGATGATTTCGGCACGCGCCTTGTCCGCCGGACCGCCCAGCATAACGACGGCGAGCCGGCGTTCGCCGGCCAGGCGGACCGACAGCTCCGCCCAGCGTTCGTCGAACCAATGCTTTTGAGGACGGGTAGTGAACGGGCAGATGACGGCATATGCTCCGGTCACGCCTGCCGATTCCAGCAGTTCTCTTGCCCCTTTTCGATCGTCTTCCGAAACGGCGATATCGAGTTCAAAAGTATCGGTCTGGCCGGTCAAGGTCTCGGCGAGCATCCTGTATTCCTTGCCGATGCGGAGATCATCCACGCGCCGGTCGATGACCTCCGTCATCAGAAACTGGCTGCCCTCGCGCGAACCGAGGCCGATGCGCCGCCGTCCGCCCGAAAGCCAAGCCCAGACGCCGCTCTTGAGCAAACCCTGGAGATCGATCACCCAGTCGAAGCGTTCGACTCGAAGCGATCGGATCAAATCGAAAGCTTCCCTGGCGAACGCACGGTAGCGGCGCTCCCGGCGCAACTGCCGCCAACGGCCCCTCGGCCACAAATAAACCTGGTCCAGATGCGGGTTATGGCGCAGGAGATCGGCGTTGGCGGATTCCGTCAGCCAGGCGATGCGGGCGTTCGGATACGCCTTGCGCAGCGCAGGAATCAGTCCCGAAGCCATGATGACATCGCCGATGGCGCTGAGCCGGATGATCAGGATGCGTTGCGGCGGAGAATCGATTTCCGGCATCAGTGTCAGTCGCCTCTGTCCGCCATGAGTCGCTGATAAAGCTCGAGGTACGCGCCGACCACCGCCTCGCGGCTGTACCGGCTTTGCAGAAATGCATGACCGGCTTCGCCGAGCATGTTTCTTTCGGTATCGGAAAGCGCGAGCGCCGCCCGGATTTGCGCCGCCAGTTCCGAGGGGTCGCCGCACGGCGCCAGGAGACCGGTTCTCCCCTCGTCGATCAGCTCCAGAGCGCCGTCGGTCGCCGTGCTGACCACCGGCAGGCGGTAATTCCAGGCTTCCAGGATGACGTTGCCCAAGGGCTCGTGGCGCGAGGGGCAGACGAACAGATCGGCGAAGGCGTAGAACGGGTCGGGTTGTTGCCAGCCCAACCAGCGGACGCGAGGGGTTAATCCGAGGCTATCGCTCAGCGTCTTCAGCCGATCGACCGCGGGGCCGTTGCCGGCAACGAGCAGGATCAGCGGGCGTCCGTTCGATTCGGCCGGAAGTTCGGCAAAGGCATGCAGCAAATCGTCGAAGCCCTTCTTGTCGATCAGGCGCCCCAAGGCGAATAACACGAGCGCGTCGCTTGGGATATTGTGTTTGTCGCGGAGCTCTTCGAGGTGTTGGCTCGAAAAAACGAAGGGCTCCGGTACGAAATTGCCGATGTGGAACACCCGTTCCGCGGGAAGACCGGACTTGACCAAATAGTCGGAGATGCCTCGCGTATTACCCACCCAGGCATGGGCGTGGCGATAATAGCCGTCGATCTTGTAGAAACCGCCCAGGCGGGCGATATGCATGGCCTTCGCCTTGGCAGGCAAACGGGTCAGGCGCGTCGCGCGCCCCATGTAGGTCTGGACGATGCACGGCTGTCGCCGGGCCACCAACTCGCGAATCCGCCAGACCGACCAGAGATCCCATTGATTGGCGAGCGGCAGGTGTACCTGCTCGATGGCGCTAGTCTTCAGGGCTTCTGCCACCGGACTGCCGGACCGGTTGACGGCGATCACCCGCTGCCCGGCTTCGTGCAGCGCGCCCAGCAAGCGCACGTAGAACTGGTCCGCACCGCCGAACTGTCGGCTGCCGAGAATATGCAGCGACGGATACATCTCAGCCGGTCAGATTGGAGGCCAGCGGCTCGTCGAACCGATAGCCGAACCGCTCGATGTCGGGCCGGTAATGATCCGCCACGAGTTGGGCCGTCACGTCGTTATAGTAATCCCGATAGTCCTTCCGGCGGTCGGTCGCCTTGCGGCTGTGGGGCAGTTTCGGGGTCTTGATGCCGATCCGCTTGCAGGCCGTTTCGAAGTCCTCGGCCAGGAATTCGTAGCGTCCGAGAAAATCGACGACGGTGTTGCCGTGCAAATCGATCACATAGTCGCTTTGCAGCTCCGTCGACATGTCGGCGTGATACTGCGGCGGGCGGGCCGGATCGAGCTTCCAGCGGAGAAACGCCTCGAAGCTGTCGATGTGGGTAATCAGCTGCGGCCGCTCGCGGCGGATGTGATGATAGGAACTCACCTGCAAATCCCAAGGGTTACGCACGAAGGCGAACTTGAACAAGCTCTCGAAGACCTCTCGCGGGAGCATTTCCTTGGCGGCGATGATCTTGGCGTGGCGCGGGAACTTGGCTCCGATCTTATGGCCGGTCATCCCGCTCAGCTTGCTGCAGAGAAACTGCGGAATCCGGTACGGATCGGTCCACTTTTGCCGCCAAAGCGAGTCGCGAATGCTGGTGCCGCCGGTTTTGGCGATGTGGACGAACAGGAAGTTGTATTTGAG
>NZ_JBDIVO010000188.1:0-9180 GCF_039794385.1 Methylocaldum sp.
GGAAACCGCCGGATTGAAATGGCCGCCGGAAATATGGCCCACGGCATAGGCCATGGTCAGCACGGTCAAACCGAATGCCAGGGATACGCCGAGCAATCCGATTCCGACATTCGGGAAGGCGGCGGCAAGAACGGCGCTGCCGCAGCCGCCGAAAACCAGCCAGAACGTTCCGATAAACTCCGCTGTACAACGTCGATAAATCGACCACATGATCAGTCCCTCCAAGGTTTTTTTTTCAAAACGAGCCGATTTCCGTTCCCGCCTCGAAAGCGGGACGAGCGGTTACCTTTTTAGATCGCGGTTCGACCGCTAACTCACAGCATCCGACGAAAAATTTTCAGCGTCAATGTGATACCGTAGTTCCGGACAAAAAGTTCACCACGGCTATCAAGGGACGGTGGAATGGATCGACAGGAACCGGATCACGGCATTACACATTTGTTCGTGGGCAAGGACCCGTTCTTTCGCCTGCAACGGGCGATCGGGCTGGCACCGTCCCATGGTTTGGGCGTAAAGCGGCGCGCCTTGTTCTTCGCGCTGTTGTGCTGGGTGCCCATCGTCGTCCCGGCCTCGCTCGCCGGTCGGGCATTCGGCGGCGAAATCTCGGAACCCTTGCTCCTTCACTTCGCCATTCATTCTCGTTGCCTGATCGCGATACCGCTCTTCATCATCGGCGAAAGCGCCCTTTTGCGCCTCGAATCGCTGATTCGCCATTTTGTCGTCTCGGGACTGGTCGGCGAATCTTCGATGCCGAAGTTCCGCTCGGCTTTGAATACCACCGACCGCTTGCTGAATTCCTGGTGGATCTTCGCGATCCTCGTCAGCCTCGTGACAGCGAACGTGATTTTTGCCGTGCAGCAGTTCGAGCGGCTGCACGAGGCATCCTGGGCCATCGACCGGGATACCGACCCGATCGGGCTCATCTTCGCGGGATGGTGGTATCTCCTCGTGCTGCGCCCGATTTTCAGCTTCCTGATAGGGTTGTGGGTATGGCGCGTCGTGGTATTCGGGATTCTGTTGCTACGCGTTTCCAAGCTGGACCTCGAACTCGTTCCGGTTCATCCGGACCGGGCCGGCGGCCTGGGTTTTCTCGGCATGGCCCCGCAGGTGTTTATTCCATTCATATTGGGCGTATCCATGGTGCTGGCCTCGCACTTCGCGCACAGCGTTCTTTACCACGGTGCGCGCGTGGAGTCCTTGAGGATGCCCATGGCGCTTTATGTGATGCTCGCACTGTCTCTGTGTTTAGGCCCGCTGCTGGTGCTCATCGGCAAGTTGAAACGCCTGCGGCGCAAGGCCCTGCTCGATTACGGCGCCTTGGCGGGACAGCACGGGAGACTGGTCGACCGCCGCTGGATCCGAGGAGAAACGGTTCGCGACGACGCTCTGCTCAATGCTCCGGAACTCGGCCCCGTGGCGGACGTGCGTTCCATGCACGAAGCCGTGAGTGCCGTTCGCATGGTGCCCATCGGCCGGCAAACCGTCATCACTCTGTTTGCGGCGGCGGCCTTGCCGATGGTGCCGGTGCTGGCCATCGAAATTCCCGTTATCGATCTCTTGAAAATGTTGGCGGGATATTTGTTTTGAGCCGGTCAAGGCGCGGTCGGGGCTGGTTGCTGGCGCCCCTGCTGATAACCCTGGCGGTAGGCACGCTCCTCGGCCTGTTTGTGCTGGTCGTACAGATAGCTGCCCACCAGTCCTGTGCCCGCGCCGATCGCCGCGCCCAGGCCCGCATTCCCGGCAATGGCGCCGATTGCCGCGCCTGCCGCCGCGGAACCGGTAGTGCCGCTCAACATCCGCTGCTCGCTGGGAGACATGCCGGCGCACCCCGATAACAAGGCTGCGCCCAAAAGACTCAAGAAAATTCGCGATTTCATCGCGGCCCTCGCTTGTCTGTGGATCAATCGGTCATGCCGGATCGAGCCGTTTTTTTACACGGCCATTTTTGGGTCATGAATCGGAACATCACATCCACCGGGCGCTCGTTGTTGTATTCCGGGTGAGCTTGCGCCCAGGAGACGAATTCCGCGATCGCCTGCTGCCGGGTCGGCTTCGGATCGGGAGGGCACACCAAGGGTTGGCTGTCGGGCCCGGAGTGCATGGACTCGTGATAGTGATATGCGCCCACCAGATAACCTGTACAAAAATGCACGGCGGCAACGTTCAGCGGATCGTCCCGGGGCGTGGTGCAAAGGTCGATCAGATCCTGGACGTTACGGACCAGGAAGTCCTCTTCCTCGGTGGCGGCCGAGGCATTCTGCAACTGGATCAGGGTTGCCAACAGCACCATTCCGGTGCTCACCAATCGCTTGAATCGCATGGATAAACCTCCTTGAAGCCATGTCTCGCCGGATATCGATCTCGGCCGGTATTCCGCTTCGAGTCCGCCGGCCGCTGCGCGTTCCTTCATCCGTAAACATTTCGACTTTTGTGGCGCCGGTGGAGTTCGAATAGCCTCGGCCCGACATGCGGAATTCCGAAGGCGAAAGCCGCGCCCAAACGAAATCGAAATCCCGTTCCGCCAAATCTCCCCGAATATTTGTAAATACCGCGACGGACGCTTGACTCTGGACTTGGGTCCAGGGTTTACGCTATCGACGCATGCACTGAGAAGAGGAGGGTGCTCCATGCTCACTATCGGGAAAGCCGCGGCTCAGGCCGGGATCAGCATCGATACGGTTCGCTTTTACGAGCGCGCCGGCCTTTTGAAAAAAACGATGCGCACGGCGGCCGGCTACCGGCTTTACCAGCCCGACGACGTGGATCGGCTGCGCTTTATCCGCCGGGCCAAGGCGCTCGGGTTTTCGCTGGAAGAAATCGCCGAACTGCTGGCGCTAAACGACGGCGTCGGCGAGCGCAGCGCGGTTCGGGCGATTGCCGAGCGCCGTCTCGCGGAACTGGAGCAAAAGATCGCCGAACTCGACCGGGTCCGCCGGACCCTGGCCGAACTCGTCCATGCCTGTGACGGCGCCGGTCCCGTATGCGGATGCCCGATCATCGAAGCGGTCCTCGGGGACAATACCCTCGAATCAAAGCGCGACAATGCCACGACATCAACATCATAAGGAGCGACTCATGAGCCATGATATTCATCACATACCCCTTCACGGCGGTGCCAGTTTTTCCACGGCGCACGCTCACCATCATGGAGCCAGCCGCTCTTCGCCGACGCATTTGGCGACTCACGCGACCGTTCATTGCCTGAGCGGTTGCGCCATCGGCGAATTCGTCGGGCTGGCCATCGGGGTGAGCTTGGGGTTGAATCCGTGGACCACCATGATGCTCGCCACGGTTCTGGGTTTCGTCAGCGGCTACACCTTGGGCTTATGGCCCTTGGTCCGTCAAGGCTTCGGCTGGGTTCGGGCGTTCCGCACGATCTGGATCGGCGAAACCGTGTCCATCGCGGTCATGGAGCTGGCGATGAATCTGACCGATTATCATCTAGGCGGCGTGCAAGCGGCCTCGATGCTCTCGTTCCGGTTCTGGCTGGGATATCTGGCGGCGTTGCCGGCCGGGTTCATCGCCGCATGGCCGGTGAACTACTGGCTTTTGGGCCGCAATCTCAAGCAGCGGTGTCATTAGTACTAATACAAGCTCAACCAAACTAGGGGAACAAACATGGTCACTCCTGACGAGGCAAAACACCGGGCGGCCACGGCCTATAACGCCGCCGCCGACCTATTCGATGCGCCGGAACTGGGATTTTGGGATTACCATGGACGGCGAACGATCGACCGGCTGGGTTTGCGGCCGGGAGCACGGGTGCTCGACCTCTGCTCCGGCAGCGGCGCCTCGGCCCTGCCGGCTGCCGAGCGGGTGGGGCCGGACGGCTTCGTTCTGGGCATCGACTTGGCCGAAAGGCTGTTGACGCTCGCCAGGGCCAAGGCCGCCAAGCGTGGACTAACCAATATTGAATTTCGGACTGGCGACATGCTCGACCTCGGTTTGCCGGCCGCCAGCTTCGACGCGGTGGTGTGCGTGTTCGGCATCTTTTTCGTGCCGGACATGGCGCAGGCGGTGCGCGAGTTGTGGCGCCTGGTTCGTCCGGGCGGCAAATTGGCGATAACCACCTGGGGACGGGACTTTTTCGAGCCGGCCGATAGTCTATTCTGGGATACCGTGCGCTCTGTCCGGCCGGATCTCTACAAGGGATTCAATCCCTGGGACCGGATCGACGATTCCATCGGGCTGCGCGGCATGCTCGCCGAAGGCGGTATCCGCGAAGCCGAGATACATACCGAAAACTACTCTCATCCGCTAAAGTCGCCCGACGATTGGTGGACCATCGCGCGCGGATGCGGCTACCGGGGCACGATCGACCTGCTCTCGGTCGAAGAGCAGGCGCTGGTCAGGGAAAGCAATCTGGCCCCGCTTCGCGAGGGCAAAGTCTCTGGTATCGAAGCGAGTGCCTTGTACGCCATCGCCGTCAAGCAGAGTTAGAGATAGGCCGAAAACATGGTTCCGATTCCGTTTTCCGATATAGGGTGGGAGGCGAGCACTGCCACGAACCATTCCGTGTCCGCCGGAGATGCCGAAGAAACTTTGCTGGTTACGTACGATGCGTGCCTAACCTGCTCTACATTGAAAGCTTTTTCGAGTTGAACGCGATGCTGTTGGCGGCCAAATCCCGAAGCGTTGAAATTCCCGAGAACACTTAGAGGCGAAAATCCGTGCAAACCGTAAATGCCATTATCCGGCAATGCCGAATCGCGGCCTTCTGGTTCGCGGTTCTGTCGGCGCCGCCGGTCCAGGCCGGAAGCTATGAGCTGGTCATAGACAAGAAAGCGGTGAATCTGACCGGACGGGAACGGACCGCCATCGCGGCCAACGGCTCATTGCCGGCGCCCACGCTGCGCTGGCGGGAAGGCGAGGAAGTCGCCTTGCGCGTGACCAACCGATTGGACGAGCCGACTTCTATCCACTGGCACGGCATCGTGCTGCCTTACGACATGGACGGCGTGCCCGGCATCAGCTTTCCCGGGATTCCGCCTGGCGAAACCTTTAGCTACCGCTTCAGGCTGAGCCAGAGCGGGACCTACTGGTATCACGGCCATTCGGCGATGCAGGAGCAACTTGGGTTGATGGGCGCGATCGTCATAGAGCCCGCGAAGGGCGAAGCTCACGCTTACGACCGCGAGTATACGGTGATGCTGTCCGACTGGTCCGACGAGAACCCGCACCGCGTGCTTTCGAAGCTGAAGAAGCAGAGCGACTACTACAACTTCCAGAAGCGCACCGTGTTCGATTTCTTCCGGGATCTGTCCGGCAAGGGCGTCAAGGAAACCATGGCCGACCGGCTGGCCTGGGGCGAGATGCGGATGGACCCTACCGACATCGCCGACGTCACCGGCTATACCTACACCTTCCTCGTCAACGGCCAAGGTCCCGAAGCCAACTGGACGGCTCTGTTCAAGCCGGGCGAGCGCATCCGGCTCCGTTTCGTCAACGCCGCGGCGATGACCCATTTCGACGTGAGCATACCGGGGCTCAAAATGCAGATCATTCAGGCGGACGGGCAAAACGTCGAGCCGGTCGAGGTGGACGAGTTTCGTATCGCCGTCGCGGAGACCTACGACGTGCTGGTCGAGCCCCGCGAACCCCAGGCCTACACGATCTTCGCGGAAGCCATGGACCGCAGCGGTTATGCGAGAGCGACCCTGGCTCCCCGGCGCGGCATGAGGGCGGAGGTTCCGGCGCTACGGCCACGACCCTTGGTGACTTTGGCCGAGATGGCGGCGGCCCACGGCATGGAGCACGGTTCTGCGGCCGGCGGGCCGCACGCGGCCATGAAGCATACGCCGGAAAAGGAACATCGGACGAACGGGCATGAAGGTCACGATATGGCGGGCATGGATCATGCCGCGATGCCGGAGATGAATCACGCCATGTCTTCACACGCCGGTCACGAAGGCCATGCCATGGCGGAGCATGTCGAAGAACGCGCCGGCACGGGCCATCGGGTGCTATCGTATGCCGATCTCAAGAGCGCGGAGAAGCATGCGGACTGGCGCGAGCCCGACCGGGAAATCATTCTGCGCCTCACCGGTACCATGAACCGCTACATTTGGTCCATCAACGGCCAGAAGTACTCCGAGGCCGAGCCGATTCGCCTCAAGTACGGCGAACGGGTGCGCTTTACCTACATTAACGAGACCATGATGAACCACCCTCTGCATCTGCACGGCATGTGGCAGGACCTGGATAACGGCAAGGGGCCGTTCAATCCGCGCAAACACGTCGTAAACGTCAAGCCGGGCGAGACCGTGCACGTCGACGTGCCGGTCGACGCGCCGGGCGAGTGGGCGTTTCATTGCCATCTGGTCTATCACATGGAAACCGGGATGTTTCGAAAGATCATCGTGGAGCCTCCCGATACAGCTGCGAAAACGGGAGCTTGAGAAGGTGATTCCGAGTCTCGAACACCACCGTGTCCGGCGTTCCGTTCCGGTTTGTGCCGCGGCCATTTTGATGATGTTCGGGAGCGGCCGTGCGACCGCTCAGATGGACGATGCGATCTACAACTATCTTAGGTTCGAACGGTTCGAGTACGAGGGGAACGGGGACATTCACCTCTTCAAATGGGACATCGAAGGCTGGACCGGCAGCGACTACAACAAACTGTGGGTGAAAAGCGAGGGCGATTACGTCTTCGAACAGGACATTTTCGGGCGGGCCGACCTTCAGTTGCTCTACAGCCGCAACATCGCCACCTTCTGGGACGCCCAGATCGGCGTCCGCCGCGCGTTCGAGCCGGAACGCACCTTCGACGGCGTCATCGGCATCCAGGGGCTCGCGCCTTATTTTTTCGAGACCGAGGCGGCGATGTTCATCAGCGAGAACGGCAATGTGCTCGGCCGCTTCAAGCTGGCCTACGAGCTTTTACTAACCCAACGCCTCATCGCCCAGCCGCGCATCGAAATCAACGTGTCCGCGGACGACATCGAGAACCGCGGCGTAAAGGCCGGCATCACCGAATTCGAAGCGGGACTCAGGCTGCGCTACGAGATCGTGCGGGAATTCGCGCCTTATATCGGCTTCGATTACGTCGAGGAGCAGTCGCTCAGAGAGCACAAGCACAGCGTAAGGGCGGTGGCGGGTATAAGGGCCTGGTTTTAGAGCGTTAGTTTGGCGGTGATGATCGGGAAATTCGTAGGTCGGCAATCCCTTCCCAATCGCAAACGGTCGCTTTAGTCGCGACCCTTCCGACAAAGCCCCTTGCCAACCCAGCGCGTCGGCAAGGGTTTGCCGACCTACCGTATTCTGGGGCGCTAAATCAAACCGGAAAATGCTCTAAGTACATTCCGCAAATATTTGCGGAATCTCGACAGATTGGCTTGATTGGCGGGGTTGTCCTGCAGGTTGCCTATGCCGCAAGACTTCCCTGAATGTACTTAGCTCCGCGATTTCCACAAAAGCTGTGGAGCGGTTTGTGGATAATGTTGTGAAATATCAAGAATACGCATGTTATATCCGGAGCTTAGCGGAAGTGTCTAAATTCCGAACACAGACGAAAGGATTCGAGAACATCGAAAACACCCTATGGCGACAAACCCCTTCACTTTACCCTTCGAGCGCTTGCCGGCCACGCTGCCGATTTTCCCGCTGCGCAACGCCATCGTCATGCCGGGGGCTCAGTTGCCGCTGAATATATTCGAGCCGCGCTACCTCAACATGGTTTTCGATTGCCTGGGTACCGACCGGATGATCGGCATGGTGCAGCCCGATCCGGCCTCGAAGGACGAGAATCAGCCAGGGGTATACCGAACCGGCACCGCGGGACGCATCACCTCGTTCAGCGAAACCCTGGACGGCCGCCTGCTGATCGTGATGACCGGCGTCTGTCGTTTCGATATCCGCGAAGAAATACCAACCACCCGGGATTATCGTCGCGTCATCCCGGACTGGGATCGATTTCGTGTCGATTACGCATTGTCGGATGCCATTTCGTGCGACCGGGGAAAGCTCATGGAGCTGCTCAAGGACTATTTTCAGCGTAAGAGCCTGAGCACCGATTGGACGGTCATGGAGCAGATGTCTTTCCCCGTTTTGGTGAATGTCCTGATCAGCCAGTTGCCGTTTGAAGTGGCCGAGCGCCAGGCATTGGTGGAGGCAGTCAGCGTGGAGGACCGCTACGCCAAATTGCTGGGGCTGTTGGAATTCGAAATGGCGGCAGCGCGGGTCGGCACCGATGTCAGGCAGCACTGAGCGTCAACGGGTAAAGCCGCGGCGCGAGCCTCATTCCGGTCCCGTTGCCGGGGTCATTTTCGACATGGACGGAACCCTGGTCGATTCCGGTCTCGATTTCGCCGTGATGCGCCGCGAAATGGGGCTGCCGGACGGCGTTCCGCTGCTGGAGACCATGGAAAACCTGGCCGAAGCGGAGGCCATTCGATGCCGGGCCATCCTCCTCCGCCATGAGGCGGCCGGCGCGGCGCGTGCCGTAGTACTGTCCGGCGTGCGCCGATTTTTGGATCGTTTGCGCGGATTGGGTGTTCGCCAAGCCGTGTTTACCCGTAATAGCCGGGAAGTCGCCGATGCGACTCTGACCCGCTGCCGATTGGATTTCGAACTGGTGATGACGCGGGATGACGGTCCGATAAAACCCGATCCCTGGGCTATCCGCCATATTTGCGCGACTTGGGGTGTTGTCCCCGCGCAAGTCGCGGTGATCGGCGATTACCGTTTCGACATCGAAGCCGGTATCCGCGCCGGGGCCAGGACGGTGCTCTTTACCCGAGGACGTCCAAGCGAAAGTCTGCCGGGCGCCGATTTGGCCGAATTTCATCTGGCAAGCTTTCAGCAAGCCGATCAGTTGTTGCGTGCGCTCGGATTATGAGGTTATTGGTCTTATTCCATTCGGCATTCGAGTGAACATTCATCGTAGGATGGGTAGAGCGAAGCGAAACCCATCGATGGCGGGTTAGCCCCTAGTCTCCGCTCGGGACAGGCCCTTCGACAAGCCTGTCCTGAGCATCGTCGAAGGGCTCGGGACAGGCTCCGCGTAACCCACCGATTCGAGGTCGCTCGATGGGTTTCGCTTCGCTCTACCCATCCTACAAGAATGAATTCCTACTGAAAGCGATTTGGAATTACTGTGCCCTAGACAGTTGTACCTGACGATCGGAGTGCAACAGCCTCGACGGCATTCCGGAAGTCAACGAAAGCGGCGTCCCAGGTACG
>NZ_JBDIVO010000189.1:0-9179 GCF_039794385.1 Methylocaldum sp.
GAATCGAACAAGCGACCGGACTTTCGATGGGTGACATCAAGGAGATGAACAGACGTGTCTCGATCGCTGAGAATCAGGCACAGCAAGCGAAAAAGGAGATGGTCGAGGCGAACCTGCGGCTCGTGATCTCGATCGCCAAGAAGTACACCAACCGGGGCCTACAATTTCCCGACCTGATCCAGGAAGGCAATATCGGCTTGATGAGAGCGGTGGACAAATTCGAATACCGACGCGGTTACAAGTTCTCCACTTATGCCACGTGGTGGATTCGCCAAGCGATCACGCGGGCCATCGCCGACCAGGCGCGTACCATTCGCATCCCGGTCCATATGATCGAAACGATCAACAAGCTGAACCGGATCTCGCGCCAAATGTTGCAAGAGCTGGGCCGCGACCCAACGGTGGAGGAACTGGCGGAGCGCATGGACCTGTCCGAGGACAAAGTGCGGGCGATACTCAAGATCACCCGAGAGCCCGTTTCGATGGCAACCCCCATCGGCGACGACGGGGACACCCATCTGAGCGATCTGATCGAAGACCCTTATGCCACGTCGCCGGTCGAGTCGGCGACGACTTCGGGCTTACGCGAAACAACCCGGAAAGCCCTGGCCGGTCTGCCCGAGCGGGAAGCCGAAGTCCTGCGCATGCGTTTCGGCATCGATATGAGCACCGACCATACCCTCGAGGAAGTCGGGAGACAGTTCGACATCACCCGCGAGCGCATCCGCCAGATCGAGGTGAAAGCACTGCGCAAGCTACGTCAATCCTCGGGTTCCGAACCGCTACGCAGCTTCCTCGATTTGGGCTGATAAGGATAGTTGTCGGCAAGGGACTGCTGCCCTGCCACTGCCCCTTTCATCGGCGAGCGGTGGATTTTATCCTCGTAGCGCCGGGCGCCGGTTACGGGGATCTCCTTACTTGACAGCGTCTCGGGGCTGGCGCATTTTCTATTTTTGCCGATAGAACTTACGCAATCCGCTGCTTGTTTCCTCTCCCTCCGAGAGAGGGTTAAAGTGAGGGAGTTGAAAATCAGGGAAGGTTTTCTTTTTTCGATTCCGCCATGCTCGCCTTCTCTGAACGTCCCTCTTCTTCCAATCGCAAACGTCGCTTCAGTAGCGACTTTTCCCAAAGGGCGAAAGGTTCAAAGGTTCCGTTCTTCTTACGGAAGAAAGAGGCAGGAATCGAAAATGACGAGAGCGATCAAACTGCACAAGCTCTGATCGAAACGCTTTGGATTTTCCAATCTCCAGAGAAGGAGGTATACGATGGCCACTTATGTATTGCTGACCACCTTGACGTCCGAAGGCCGGCAAACCCTGCACAAGAATCCCGACCGGATAGTGGAAGTGAACAAAGAAATCGAGCAATTCGGGTGCAAAGTTCTTACCCAATATGCCCTCCTTGGGGCTCACGATTTCTTGACCATCATAGAGGCGCCAGACAATGAGACTGCCGCTCATCTTGCGGTCGATTTGGGTTCGCGCGGCTCGGTCATTCCCATGACCTTGCCAGCCATGCACATCGACGATTTCATCAAAAAGCTCAAAGGGCCGAAGCAAATGGGGCATGGTTAAGAGCCCACTGAGCAATTCGGACGGCCTGCGAACGCTCGATCGGCCCCGCCGCGCCGCCGAAACCCGTTTTGAAGGAAGGACTTCCGAGTTGTCGTGGCGTCCGAGAACCGAATTTTTTCGGCGCCACGATCAACCAAAGATTTCCGGATAATTCCATCGTTCCTAAGGGTCCCAATATAAGTTGGGCACTGTGCAGATCGATCGGCCAATCAAGAACCAGCGAAACAGGCCATTCCGCGTTCATCCGCTTTCGCAAGGCCGACGAATCTACCGGAAAGCCTTCAGGCGCGACGATTCCAAATCCCGTCAAGAGGCAAGTCATGAGCACCGAAACCGGCCAATTGCAACCCGCAACCGATGCGTCCAGTTGGGAGCATTTTCCGCACATGGCCGACATGGGCGTGCGCGGCCGAGGCGCTACGATCGAAAAAGCTTTCGCTCACGCCGCTGAAGCGCTGAACGCCGTCATCTGCGATCCCGTCCAGGTCGGAACCACGACGCCGGTCGAAATCCGTTGCGAAGCGCCCGACATAGAATCGCTGCTGGTGGACTGGCTGAATGCACTCGTTTATGAAATGGCGGTGCGCCAGATGGTATTCGGCCGCTTCGACGTCAGTATCGACGGTTCCGCCTTGCACGCCACCGCCTGGGGCGAACCCGTCGAACGGGAACGCCACCACCCCGCGGTTGAGGTCAAGGGCGCCACGTACACCGAGCTCAAAGTCTATCGGGATGAAAACGGCGTTTGGATAGCGCAATGTGTCGTAGACGTGTAAAGCATCAGTCAAGAGAGGGTCGACGATGGATATCAATCGCCTGACGCGGCTATCCGAATTCGCCTGGCGCATCGAGCCGGTGAACGGTATGCGGGTGCCGGTCATCATTTATGCCGATGAAACCTTGATCGGCGACATGGATGAAAAAGTCAGGGAGCAGGCTGTGAACGTTACCATGCTGCCGGGTATCGTCGGCGCGTGCTACGCCATGCCGGACGCCCATTGGGGTTACGGCTTTCCGATCGGCGGCGTGGCCGCGTTCGATGCCGAGCAGGGTGGCGTCGTCTCGGCCGGAGGCGTGGGTTTCGACATCTCATGCGGGGTTAGAACCCTGCATACCGGTCTTAAACGCGAACAAGTGGACCCGCTCAAAAAGGAACTCGTCGATGCTCTGTACGCCACCGTACCGGTCGGCGTCGGCAGCCGCGGCCATATCCGCCTCGATCACGCTCAAATGGACGAAATGCTGTCCGGCGGCGCCGAGTGGGCGGTTCGGCAAGGCTATGGCCGCCCCGAAGATCTGGAGAGGATCGAAGAGCGCGGCCGGATGGCGGGCGCCAAGCCGGACGCCGTGTCCGTTCACGCCAAGGAGCGACAGCGAGCGGAGATGGGGACGCTGGGTTCGGGCAACCACTATCTCGAAGTGCAGGAAGTCAGCGAGATTTACGATCCGGCCATCGCCGCATCGTTCGGCCTGGCGACAGGCGACGTGGTGGTCACCATCCACTGCGGTTCCAGAGGCTTGGGCCACCAGATCGGCACCGACTTTCTCAAGCGCATGCAGGCGGCCGCGGTGCAATACGGCATCGCCCTGCCCGACCGGGAATTGGCCTGCGCTCCGATCGAATCGCCGGTCGGTCGGGAATACCTCGGCGCGATGCGCGCCGCGATCAATTGCGCGCTGGCGAACCGGCAGATCATCACGCATCTGACCCGCAAGGTGTTTGCGGAAATCCTGCCCGAAGCCCGGCTCGATTTGCTTTACGACGTTTCGCACAACACCTGCAAAGTAGAAGAGCACCTGATACAAGGCCGGAAAAAGCGGGTCTACGTCCATCGCAAAGGCGCGACGCGGGCTTTCGGTCCGGGCCATCCGGATTTGCCGAAAGTGTTTCGCGAGACCGGACAGCCGGTTTTGATCGGCGGTTCGATGGGAACGGCGTCCTACATCCTGTCGGGCACTGCGAGCGGCGAAACCTTGTCGTTCGCCTCCGCCTGCCACGGCGCCGGGCGAGCCATGAGCCGCCACCAGGCCGTGCGCACCTGGGGCGGCCGAGAGGTGGTCGACGAACTGGCCGCGCGCGGCATCATCGTGCGCAGCCCCTCGTGGCGCGGAGTCGCCGAAGAAGCGCCGGGCGCCTACAAAGACGTGCACGACGTCGTGATAGCCGCGGATAGAGCCGGGCTCGCGCGCCTGGTGGCCAAGGTCACGCCGATGGCTTGCATCAAGGGGTAACCGGCGCTTCCCTTTTTGCAGCTGGACTAAGAGCCTATCTCAGTAGGCCGTTCGCCCTGAGCCCTTCGACGGGCCTGTCCTGAGCTAAGTCGAAGGGCTCAGGACAGGCCGGTCGAAGGGTTTTGGGGACCTACTGGGATAGGCTCCAGAGCATTTTTCATCCCGGCGTACGGCTTCGTGTCGGGCAGGAAGAACGTAGGTCGGCAATCCCTTGCCGACTTATCGGCTCGGCAAAGGATTTTGTTGGAAGGGGCGTCCTGGCGCTCCCAGGACGGCCGTTTTGCGATTGGAAGGGTCGCGACTAAAGCGACCGTTTGCGATTGGAAGGGTCGCAACTGAAGCGACCGTTTGCGATTGGAAGGGTCATTCGGGCGCTCCAATCGCAAACGACCTGGCCGGGAGCGCCGGCCAGCCCCTTCCCCGGATGACCGTTTGCGATTGGGAAGGGATTGCCGACCTACCTATCGGGCCCTCTGACACCGAATCGGAAAATGCTCTAAGGCTCCACGGCTGGTAACGGCTTGAAAACGGGAGACTCGAATGAAAAACAGCTTCAGCGCCCGCTCGACGCTTCGTATCGGCGGCCGCGAATACGCGATATACCGGCTGGACGCCGCGGGCGACGTGAACCGCCTGCCGTACAGCCTCCGCATTCTGCTGGAAAACCTGCTGCGCAACGAGGACGGTGTGACCGTCACCCGCGAGGATATCGAAGCCCTAGCGGGGTGGAATCCCAAGAATCCGCCGGACCGCGAGATCGCCTTCTCGCCGGCGCGAGCCCTCCTCCAGGACTTCACCGGCGTGCCGGCCCTCGTGGACCTGGCCGCCATGCGCGACGCCATGGCCGAACTGGGCGGCGACCCGGCCAGGATCAATCCGCTCATCCCGGTCGAACTGGTCATCGACCACTCGGTCCAGGTGGACGCCTTCGGCACACCCGAGGCGTTCGAGAAAAACGTCGAGCTCGATTACCGCCGCAACGTCGAGCGCTACGCCTTTCTGCGCTGGGGCCAGCAGGCCTTCGACAACTTCAAGGTGGTACCGCCCAATACCGGCATTTGCCATCAGGTGAACCTCGAATATCTGGCGCGCGTCGTTTTCTCCACCGACGAGAATCCCGAACTCCCTCGCAACGGCGGACTCCCCCTGGCCTATCCCGACACCTGCGTCGGCACCGACTCCCACACGCCCATGGTCAACGGTTTGAGCGTGCTGGCCTGGGGCGTGGGCGGCATCGAAGCCGAGGCCGTCATGCTGGGGCAGCCCGTTTCCATGCTCATTCCCGAAGTGATCGGCTTTCGATTGGAGGGTGAGCTGCCGGCAGGCGTTACCGCGACCGATCTGGTGCTGACCATCGCCGAGATGCTCCGGAAGAAAGGCGTGGTCGGCAAATTCGTCGAATTCTACGGTCCCGGCGTCGCCGCTCTCAGGCTGGAAGACCGCGCCACCATCGGCAATATGACGCCGGAGTACGGGGCGACCTGCGCGATATTCCCGCCCGACGACGAAACCCTCCGCTATCTGCGTTTCACCGGCCGTCCCGAGGAACGGATCGCGCTGGCGGAGGCCTACCTGAAAGAACAAGGGCTCTTCCATAACCCCGACGCCCCCGAGCCCATCTTCACCGATACCCTGGCGCTGGATCTCGGCAAGGTACAGCCCAGCGTCGCGGGCCCCAAGCGTCCGCAGGACCGCATCAGCCTCCCCGACGTGAAGCGGGTCTTCCACGAAACGCTCCCGTCGCTTCTTCCGGCCGCGAAGAAACCTGCGGAATCGCACTCGCCAGAGCCTGAGCTCCGCATCGATCACGGCTCGGTGGTGATCGCCGCCATCACCAGCTGCACCAACACATCCAACCCTTCGGTCATGATCGCGGCGGGGCTTCTGGCCAAGAAGGCCTGCGAATACGGGCTAACGCGAAAACCCTGGGTGAAAACCTCATTGGCGCCGGGCTCCAAGGTCGTGACGGAATATTTCCGCCAGGCCGGTCTGACGAAATACCTCGATCAACTGGGCTTTCAGACCGTCGCCTACGGCTGCACCACCTGCATCGGCAATTCCGGGCCGCTGCCGCCCGAGATTTCGGAGCAGATCCGGGAGCGCGGGCTGGTGGCTTGTTCGGTGCTCTCGGGAAACCGCAATTTCGAGGGGCGCATCAACCCCGAAGTGCGCGCCAATTTCCTGATGTCGCCTCCGCTGGTCGTGGCGTTCGCCATCGCCGGCCGGATCGACTGGGACCCGCACCGGGAGCCGATCGGCACGGGCAAGGACGGCAGTCCCGTTTTTCTCAAGGACATTTGGCCGACCGAGGAGGAAATCAGAGAGACGATACGCACGGCCATCCGTTCCGACATGTACCGCGCGAGCTACGGTCAAGTGTACGAAGGCGACCGGCGCTGGAAATCCATGCCCATTCCTTCGGCAGACCGCTTCGCCTGGGACGAGAACTCCACCTACGTCCGCCAGCCGCCGTACTTCCAGGGAATGCAGGCAGAGGCACCGAAGAGCGTGGAAGATATCCGCGGCGCGAGGGCCATCGCCCTGCTCGGCGATTCGGTCACGACCGACCACATCTCGCCGGCCGGAAGCATCCAGAAGGACTCGCCGGCCGGAAAATACCTGATCGGGCACGGCGTGGAACCGCAAGACTTCAACTCCTACGGCTCGCGGCGAGGCAACCACGAGGTCATGGTGCGCGGCACCTTCGCCAATGTCCGCATCAAGAACCGTCTCGCGCCGGGAACCGAGGGCGGCTACAGCACCTATTTCCCGGAAAACGCCGTCATGACCATCTACGACGCGGCGGTGCGCTACCAGCAGGACGGCACGCCGCTCTGCATCCTGGCGGGAAAAGAATACGGCTCGGGCTCGTCCCGCGACTGGGCGGCTAAAGGACCTTTTTTGCAGGGGATTCGGTTCGTCCTCGCCGAGAGCTACGAGCGCATTCACCGATCCAATCTGGTCGGGATGGGCATCCTTCCCCTCCAGTTCCGGGACGGCGAGAACGTCGAATCGCAGGGCTTAGGCGGCCGCGAGACCTTCGCCGTGCTCGGGCTCGGAGAGGCCATAGCCACCCGCTTCGCCAACGGCCGCGACGTAACCGTACAGGCCACGGACGAAAACGGCCGAACCAAAGAATTCCACGCAACGATCCGCATCGATACCCCGCAGGAGATGCTGTACTACCTGAACGGCGGCATCCTCCAGTATGTTCTCCGCCAGCTCCTGGCCGGAAAAAAAGCCGAGACCATCTTCGATGCGATGACGACCGCCCCCCGGCCGGCGCCGCAAACGCCGCCGTCCGAGGGTATGGTCGACGAAGGCTCCAAAGACTCCTTCCCGGCGAGCGATCCGCCTGCTTATTGAACCGAATCCGGAGGATGCGGTGAGCAAAGCGAGCCGCCCTTCGACTTCGCTCAGGACAGGCATCATTCGCGGATGCCATCGGTGCGGCTCATGCCGGACCTCCTTGTCCGGCACCCTACGGGCTCCGTGCAAACCGGCTATCCTGCCGGTTTGTCGTTCCTCACCGCGCCCTACAGGTCGTAGGATGCGGTGAGCGAAGCGAACCGCCCTTCGACCTGGCTCAGGACAGGCATCGATCGAGGGCCGACCGGCGCGGATCGTTCGAAGACTTCGCAAGCTTGCCGAATCTTTCCTAAACTAGGCGAACGGTATGTACTGAACGCCCAGCAACAAAAACAAGAAAGCCTCATGTCCTCCGCCCGCCAACTCCCGTCGCTGCCCCTGGCAGTGTTCCGCTGTCATTTCGAAACCATCGAACCGCTCCGCCTGCCCGCCTACGCCGGCTCCGCCTGGCGCGGCGCCTTCGGCCACGCGCTCAAGCGCACCGTGTGCGTGGTTCGGGGGACGGAATGCCCTTCCTGCCTTCTCTACCGAAGCTGCGTCTACCCTTACGTCTTCGAAACCCCGCCGCCGCCCGACAGCGAAAAAATGCGCCGCTACACCACGGCGCCGCATCCCTTCGCGCTGCGCATAGACCCGCGACAAAACGGCTCGCCCTATGCATTGGGCTTGACACTGTTCGGACGCGCCGACCGTCATCTTCCCTACTTCATCCATGCCCTGGACCAGGCTGGAAAAGCAGGACTCAGTCGCGCTTCGCAAGCTTTCGAACTGATCAAAGTGGAGCAGGCCGATGCACCGGAGAATCCGATCGTCTACGAACCCGGCCAGCCCTTGCGGATGACGCCCGGCCGGACGCCGGCCATACCCGCCCTCCCCGAGCGCTTCGAAATCCGGATCGAGACCCCGCTCCGGCTGAAACGCGAGGACCATCTGGTGACGCCCGCGCAGTTCGGTTTCGGCGACCTGTTCGGGCATCTGCTGCGGCGGCTGTCCATGCTGAGCTACTTCCACACCGATACGCCGCTGGAGGTCGACTTCGCCGCCCTCGCACAGGCCTCGCGAAACGTGCCGGTGCATGAGCCCAAGCTCCGCTGGCACGACTGGACCCGCTATTCCTCGCGCCAACAAACCGCGATGCAAATGGGCGGACTGCTCGGCCGGTTCGAGCTGCGCGGCGAAGATGTCGAGACCTTCTGGCCCTATCTCTGGCTCGGCCAATGGACCCACGTCGGCAAGGGCGCCACCATGGGTCTGGGCCGCTACCGGATTCGCGCCGCAAGCTTGCCGGAAACCCTGGCCGACGCTTGACGAAGGCACACTGTAGACCGAAGGACAGGGACGCCAAGGACGGCAGCTCAACCGTTCACCCGACCGACTGCAACACAAATGACTTACCCTCGGCGAATTTTGCTCGTCATCACCGGCTTGACGCCTCAAGTCGTGACCGAAACCCTGTTTGCCTTATGGCAAGAGGCGCCCGAAACGCTTCCGACCGAGATCCACGTCATCTCCACAGCCGAAGGCGTGGAGCGGGCGCGCCTGACACTGTTCAGCGATGAGCCGGGCTGGTTTCATCGTCTGTGCAAGGACTACCGGCTGCCGCCGATCCGGTTCGGCGCGGATAGCCTGCACACCCTGACCGACGGCGACGGACGCCCCCTGACCGACATCCGTAGCGGCGAGGACAACACGGCGGCGGCCGACGGCATCACCGAGTGGGTGCGGCGGCTCACCGAGGACGACGACACCCAGTTGCACGTGTCTCTCGCAGGCGGCCGCAAAACCCTCGGCTTCTTCGCCGGCTACGCGCTGTCGTTGTACGGACGCCCGCAGGATCGTCTGTCGCACGTCCTGGTCGACGCGCCGTTCGAGTCGCACCCCGACTTTTTCTATCCTACGCCGTATTCCCATGTGATCTACGCCTATCGCTCCTACCAGAAGCCGCTCGACACCCAACACGCCGCCGTCCCCCTGGCCGACATCCCCTTCGTTCCACCCCCCCCC
>NZ_JBDIVO010000190.1:0-9157 GCF_039794385.1 Methylocaldum sp.
TCCTGGTATTTCGGGCCGCCGCCCAGGCCCGGTACACGCCCGGCCTGGGCTCACGCGGCTTGTCGCCGCGCCGGGGCATCCCTGCCCCGGATTAACCCGGCCTATATTTATAGGCCGGGTTAATAGGCGAAGTCGGGTTCAGCGCCAACGACGTATTTTCCTAAGGTAAGCCTAATGACGATCGCTGAGCAACTCGCGCGTGTCGATTCTCACCGAATCAAGGCGGCGACGCACGATGCAAAACCTTTCGCCTCTTCGGGCAGTTCGGCGCGTTCGGCCGGGAGAGTGGGATCGGAAAGCGTAAACGACCCAGCCATCTTCGGGCTGGCGCCGGTTGTGTCTACGCTTCCCGCGATGTTGAAGGAATAGGACTTCCCGGCCGGCAGAAAGCCGATACATCCTTCGATAGTGTTTCCGGTACCCGCACTGTGGACTATGGCGAATGAGCTCAGGAGAGCGAGACTTCCAACGATTCCGATCGTGATCAAGATAAGATTTTTCATATTTCTTCTTCTTTTTTGATGACTCGCGAGGCGGTCACCGAGCCGCGTCAGCGGCCCGGTGGACGACCAAGTTAGGGGTGGTATCCATCCGACAGTGTCTTCAGAAAAGCGACGATCGCATCCTCCTGATCGTCGGTCAGATGAAGATTGCCCAATTCGTCGGTGTTTACATTCACGGGAACTTCCGGTGCCGGCCAGCAGTCTTGAGCCAGCGCATCCGCTTCCGTCGTGAACGGATTGAGACAAGTCGGTTTGGCATCCCGAGTGTTGTAGAAATGAACGATCCCTTTCAAGCTCTTGAAATACCCGTTATGTGCAAAAGCCTTGACGAAACCCTCATACGGCCGCTTGTCGACGTTGCGCAGCGTGGGCACCTTTTGTTTGCCCAGGTTGGCCGGTGCAAATTGCTGATAATCCGAGCGGTTCGCCAGGAATTCGCCGAGACCGAGGTCGATCCAGCCAAAACCCGCGGCGTTGAACTCGGACTGGGTATAGAAGGGGTTGTCGGGATTGCGGGGCACGCCGATGTTGTCATAAGTGAAGTCGGTGAACAGCGGCGGCTGGCCGTTGGGACCCGGATCCACGACATGGCAGTTCACGCATTTTCCTTTGCCTTTAAATAGGTTAAGCCCTTTCTTCTCTTGCTTGGTCAGTTTGACCACGCCTTTTAGATAATAGTCGTATTTCGAGGTAAAGGCGTTCGACTCGGGCGAGGCCTCGAAGTCGGCGACGGAGCGCGCGATGCGGTCGAAAGCGGCGTCCACCTTGTCCGGATCGCAGGCATCCGATCCCCAGACTTGCTTGAAAAGGCTCGCGTAGGAGCTGCCGCAAACTCTCGAAACGACATCGGCCGGCGCGGCCAGGGCTTGCTCCAAGGGATTGAGGAAAGGGCCTTGTGCCTGGTCCGCGGCCGGGTTGCCCAGTTTTTCGCCAGTGGCGCGGCCGTCCCAGAAGTTGCCGCCGATGAATAATGCGTCCTTCTTTTCGATTACATAATGCAAGACCGGGCTGGGGGACGCATAGGCCGAACTGGGCGGTTTGCGGTTGCCGAATCGGCCGCTTATGGAACCCTCATACACCGTCCCGGCTGCGTTGAGCGCGGAGTCGGGGCCGGTCCAGCCCGCCTCGGGCGCGTGGCAGGCAGCGCAGGCCTGGTTGCCGTTGACGGATAGATTTTCGTCGAAGAATATGGACTTTCCCAACTCCTCGGATGGCGTCAATGCCTGCGTCACAACGGGCTCTGCCATCAGGCACAGGCTTAGCGCGTAAATGGTGACCGTCTTCTTGCTCATGTAATCTCTCCTCCTGTTTGAGATCATCCGACTACGTTGTACGTCAGCCGAATCCAAAATGTGACAGACGCTCAAGCGTCGGCCGATTTGTCCCTCTCCAATACCGCTTACCTCTATCGAGCATCGCACCGATTTGGCCCTTCACCGGTCTGCCGGCCACACTCGACAGCCGGTCTCGGGCCGATACGTCAAACCGCCGGCACTTGTCGGGTCACTTGGGCGTAGGTCAACTCGACGGAGCTAGAAAAAACGAGCTGAACGGCTGGTCCGGAATTGCAGCTCGAACAAGCTGGGAACGCCGCAATGAAAGCGAAATTTTCCGGTGCGATACCGCGCTAGGAAACGCCCAAAGAGCATGACGGTCAAGTCGGTGAAATACGGAAAACCTTGTAGGACTAGGCTTACACGCCAAACCCCCTCAAGTGAAGCCGGCTGGACGGGGAAATCTTTCCTGACATGACCCGGCGGGAGACATGGCGGTGGATCGGCAAGGGATTGCCGACCCACCGCTTATTTTCGCCTACATATTGAAGCGCGGCGATTGCCCAATCCACTCTGCCAGGCGTTAGGTAAGCTCTGAACAAGTGGATTCCGTTCATGCCCTTCGACAGGCTCAGGAGAGCGTTCGACAAGCCTGTCCTGAGCCTGTCGAAGGACTTAATCAGAGCTTCCTTAGTGAAAAATGCCCACTAAAGACACGATTGCGATGGGAAAGGCAGACGTGCCGCAGGCGATCACTCGTCGCCAAAAATTGGTCGTTTTGGTGACGAGGGCGCCCCAAAGGTTTTGGTAAAAAGGGCGGCGCGACCGCGTGGAAGCCTAAGTACATTCAGGGAAGTCTTGCGGCATACGCACCACTGCAGGAGAAATCCGCCAATCGAACTAATTTGTCGAGATTCCGCAAAAGTGTATGGAATGTACTTAGAGCGTTTTTCATCCCGGTGTACGGCTTCGTGTCGGGAGGGAAGAACGTAGGTCGGCAATCCCTTGCCGACTTATCGGCTCGGCAAAGGGTTTTGTCGGCAAGGGATTGCCGACCTACCTGTCGGGCGCTCTGACACCCAATCGGAAAATGCTCTAATGGTTCGGCGGCGTCTGGGCTAATGCCGCGATTTCCCGTTTCGCCCGCTCGACGCCGTCGGGGTCTGCGTTCAGCGCGACGATCCGCTGCCAGTAGTCCGTCGCGGCTTGCGGGTTGTTCCGCAGGGCTTCGATGCGGGCCGCCGTCTCGAAAAAGGCGGATCGGGCCGACGGCGGGTAGGCATCCGGTCTCGTCTCGATCTGTTTTTCCAGGCGTGCCCGGGTATCGAGGGCACGTTGCATGGAACCGTACATGTCGACCTCGGCGTCCGTATTCATCTGCACGAGCAGCACCGTGAAGTCGTCAGGCGCCTTTTGGGCGGCTTCGTCGAGGTCCTTCAGACAATCCCAGACCAAATAGAGTTTTTCCATGCCGAGCAGCCAAGGTCCGGTTCGGCCGGCGATCTTGCATTCGTTCGCTGCGAACCAGGCTTTCGCCGTCATATCGTCCGGATTTTCCTTGACGAGTTCCCGGAGCAGCGCGTCGGCCTCGTCGATCCGATTGTGCATGAAGTCCAGGCGCGCCAGTTCCAGTCGACTGTCGTAGTCGATCTGATGCTCGATCGCCCGGCGCAGCTCGATATCCGCCGAGGACCACGGCGTCTCCGGAAATTCCTTTCCGCAGCCGCCGATGAAGGCGGCCGCCGCCACGGCAAGCACTGTCTTTTTTTTCATCGTGAACACCTTCAGGTAGTTATCGAAATCAAAGGTAAAGGGCGAACCCGGAATACACGACGAAACCGAAGGGGATATCTTGGGTTTCCGATCCGGATGCGCCGCCGTAGTATTGGCCGCCCATGAGAATGGCCGCCCGGTCGAGTATCGGGTAACGCAATAATCCGCCGAGCAACACGCCCTGATCCTCGATTCCGTAACGGAGGAAGGCGCGGGCGTCCAGGTCGCCGATCAAATGGCTGTCGGAGATGCGGGCGAACAGATAGTGGCGCTGCATGCGGCCGAGCAGCGTGTTCGCCGTGCCCAGGAATCCGCCGGCCGCAGGTCCCAGGGGGGAGTCGAGCAGCGGCGTGCTCGATCCGGCGGCGTCTTCCAACCGGTCGAACTCCCCTTCGCTATAGCCTTCGCCGTTGTACAGATATTCCACGATAACGTTGACCAGGCTTTCGGTCGTGTACTGTCCGCCCAGTAGGAATTGCGGCCGCCATTCGCGTCGGTCGTCGCGGTCGAATACATAAAAACTCTCGGTTCCGCCGGGCAGGTCGATGCGTCGCGGCAGCGCCGTCCGGCGGCGGTCGCGCACGCTGAATTCGCCGTGCAGTTCGAGCTTGTCGCCGATCGCGGCCGAATAAGATCCACCCACGAAATTCATGTCTCCGATACGGGCATAGGTGAGCGCCGCGTCGCTGCTGGTGAACTGCTTGCGCAGGCGCAGGGCGTAGGCCCACTCGTAGCGGTTATCCGGTCCGTAGACTTTTTCCCGAGACTTATGGTTGAGCGTGTAGGCGCTGGCGCCCCAGCCGTCCTCCCCGGTCCAGTCGAGGCTGGCGTAGACCTCGCCGTTCCGCTTGTACGAGAAAACCCGGTCTTCGAAATTCAGCTCCTGGTCCTGGAACGGATTGCTGGGGTTCCAGATGTAGCCGGGACCCCACTTGAAAATGTCGACGCCCCCGCTGAGCACCACGTTGTCGGAAACGTTCCAGTCGAGCGCCGCCGCCTGCGTGTAGAAGTCCGCATCCCCATCCGTGCTGCGTATCCGTTCCTGTCCCCAGAAATCGCCCCGTAGCGTGAAGGGGCCAGAGCCGTAAATGGGCGACAGGCGCAGCCCCAGGATGCCCGTGTGCGCCGGGAAATCCAGAATCCGCCCGTCCGGATTGAAGGGCGTGTCGTCGCGGGGCGGCGCATACTGCCACGCGGCCTCGGCCTGTCCGCGAACACCCACACCGCCCAGGTCGAAGGCCGGGGCCGAGGGGCTGAAGGAGGCTGCCGTCAGCATGAGAGCGATTGCGCCGTGGCGGGTCGATTTCATCTCAGCCTGCTGAGCGCCGACACGGTGAACCGGGAAACCGGGAGTTCGGTGACCTTGAACTGCGAATATTCCATGATGGTCTTCTTGCCCGCGCTCAAGGGGTTCTGGATCTCGATGGTGACCAATTGCTCCTTGCCGCCCAAGTCGGGAAGCTTCTCATAGCGCGTATAGCGCGCCGTTTTGAGCAGCTTTCCGGTAGCCGCGAAAAACTCCGCCTGGTAGGGCATGAAGTTCTTCTCCTGTATCCAGAGGTGCAGTTTGTCGTAGGTCGCGAGACTGTCGGGCTTGGCCTTCAGTTCGAGGACGTGGCAGGGGATGCCGTCCACGGTTTCGCGCCTCAGGTAGGTCGGATCGTAGTCGCCGGAAAAATCGGTACTGGCGACGTCGCCGTTGGAGGCTTCGCCCAGCAGCCGCTGCTGTGGCGTGATACGGATGGGCTTGCTGCTCAAGGGCGAGTGGAACCAGAGGTTGCTCTGATCCATCAGGAGCGCCTTGCCCCGCTCGCTGACGGGATCGGCGTAGATGATCAGCGAGGTGTGGGCATTCAGGATCTCGGCCTTGAGCAGAAAGATCTTTTCGGCCTCGTCGGGCTCGATGCTGCGCAGCTTGAGTTCGAAAGCAAACGATTTGCCTTTGAAATTGCGGTATTCGTCGGCTTTCCGAAGCAATTCGACCGCCGACGGAGTTTCGCCCGTCGGCATGTCTTCGGCCGCCACGGAAGCGGACAAGGCCAGCAGCAGAGCGCCGGTCACGAAGAATAAAACGGATTTCATGGGTGTTTCCTCACGAATGGGTAGTGATCAAACGTATCTCAGAGCATCGACGATGGATTTCCGAGCCGCCTGCATGGCCGGCACCAGGGTGGCGAACAGGGCGATCAGGGCGACCGCGCCGACCGAACCGGCCCAGATCCAGGGAACGTACGCGATGCGGAGCGGATAGCCCTTGGATGATCCGGGAGGCGGCGGCATCATGATCTCGAGGGCATTCAGCGAATAGGTCAGGGCGATACCCGCGAGGACGCCCAGTACGGCGCCGAGGACGGCCAGCATCAGGCCTTCGGTCAGGAACTGCCGGACGATGCCGCCGCGATGGGTGCCCATGGCGCGCAGCGTGCCGATCTCGGCGGTGCGCTCCATGACCGTGACGATCATGGTGTTGGCCACGCCGAACACCACGACCACATAAATCACCAGATTGATGAACAGGAAAAAGCCGTCGTATAGATCGACCACCTTCTGGTAGAAGGTGGCCAGCTTATGCCATTCGATCCATTCGATGCCGAGGTCTTGCGCCCGGCTGCGGTCGGCCACGTCCGCCACCACCGCGTCCAAGGCCATGGTCTCGTCCAATAGCGCCACGACGGTGTCGACCGACTGGGTATTGAGGAGTTGCTGCGCGTGCGGGAGCGTCATCATCATGGCGGCATCGTCGTATTCCTTGGCGAAGCTTTGGAAGATGCCCTGGACCGTCACGTCGACCGCATTCATCACTCCGTTGACGGTGGACGCGAGTAGCGAGAGTTGGTCGCCGACCTTGACGTTGAGCGCCTGAGCCAGACCTTCCCCGAGCAATACGCCCTCGGGTTCCTCCTCGTCCAGATCGGTGCCGTCTATGATCGTCAGCGCGGAGTTGATCAGCGTCTCCGTCTCCGGATCGACGCCGCGCACGATGGCCGCCTGGCTATTCTTTTCGTTACCCAGGAGCGCGGTAAACTCGAGCCTGCGCGAAGTCATTTGTACGTGGGGGTTGCTCTCCAGGAGCGCCTTGACCCGTTCGGCCTGCTCCAGCGGCATGCGGTAGCGGTCGGGGTCTTGCCTATGGTTCGCTTCGTAGCCCGCGCGGTGGATTTGGAGATGCCCGTACTGGCTGCGAATCACGGATTCCCGAAGGCCGATATAATTGGCCTCGACGAAACCGCCGAACAGGATGATGCCGGTGACGCCCGAGAGAATCGTCAGTAGGGCGAACAGCGAACGACGCTTGTGGCGGAGAATGTTGCGCCAGGCAACCTTGATCAGAAACATGCCGCCGTCCTCCCCTGAGTTCCCGCCGTCGCGTCGTTCTCGATCTTGCCGTCCCGCAGCAGGATGCAGCGTTCGGCATTTTCCAGAAGTTCCCGGTTATGGGTGCAGATGATCACCGTCGAGCCCTGCTCGCGAGAGAGGTCCAGCATGAGCTGTATGATCGCTTCGCCGGTAGTGGAATCCAGATTGGCCGTCGGCTCGTCCGCGATGAGAAGGCGCGGATGATGGACCAGCGCGCGGGCGATGGCGACCCGCTGCCGCTGCCCGCCGGAGAGCTCGTTCGGATAGTGCTTGGCGTGTCCGAGCAGCCCCACGGCCTCGAGCATGCCTTCGACCCGGCTGCGGCGTTTCTTGGCGCTTTTCTCGCCGTTTAGGAGCAAGGGATATTCCACGTTCTCGAATACCGTCAGCACCGGCAGCAGATTGAAATTCTGAAAAACGAAGCCGATGTAGCGCGCGCGGAAGTCGGCTAGCGCCCGATCGTCGGCGGAGGCGACATCGCGTCCCGCGACGACGATACGTCCCTGATCGAAGCGGTCGAGACAGCCGATGATGTGGAGCAGCGTCGATTTTCCGCTGCCCGAGGGGCCGCCCAGGAACAAGCGCTCGCCTTCGTTCACGGCGAGGGAAACGCCGCGGAGCGCATGCACCTGGCTCTCGCCGAGCCAGTAGGTCTTGTGCAATTCGCTTATTTGAATGAAGCCCATAGGTTTTTCGTTCTCGTGTGATTCGCTCGTGGTCTTTGAAACTCGCGGCATTCCCGTGTCTAGATGATCAAACCGTCATCCACCCGCAGCACTTGCCCGGTCATCCAATGGCCGCCGCGAGCGAGATGCAGGATATTGGCGGCGAGATGGCCCGGATTGCCATGCCTGGCAAGCCCCATCACCTTGAACAACATCTGTTCGTGGACCGTGAGCCGGGCGCCGGTGTCGATGCCCTCGATGAAGCCATGACAGAGGACGTTGACGGCGATCCGGTAGCGGCCGAGTTCCTTGGCCAGGCATTTGCTCATGCCGATCAGCGCGCCGCCCGCGGCGGACCCGGCCAGGAAGCCTTCGCGCCCGCTGCTGGCGGCGTCGTCGCAGATCACGATCACGTTGCCTTCGACGCCGTCTTTGGCCATTCTCGGCGCGAGCGCGCGTACCGCGAGGAACAGCCGCTGGCTCGCAGTTATCGCTTCCGTCAACACGCGATCGGGATCGGGATCGGGCTCGGCCGAGGCTTGGCGCATGCGGTCGAGAAAGACCAGCGCATCGATTCCGCCGAGCGCCGCGTGAGCCGCTTCGGCCGATCGTTCCAGACGTTCCGTAGCCGATTCGGCATTCGTCGCGTCCGATTCCTCGGAGTGGTGGACCGTGGCGCCTTGCGCGGCCAGCATGTCCGCGAGTGCGCCGGCGTAGGTTTCGCGCCCCAGGAGCCAGATACGGGGATGGCTTACCATGTGACCAGCCCCCCCGTGACGTTCAAGACCGTTCCGGTGATGAAGCCGGCTTCGGCCGAGGCAAGGAACAGGGCGGCACCGACCAGATCATTAGGGGTGCAGCTGCGCTTGATCGGCGTGCTGCCCATGATCGCGGCGCGCACCTGGGGTTTCATGACATCGGCGATGCCGCCGTCGAGGACCTGCGGCGCGATGCAGTTGGCGGTCCAGCCGCGGCCGGCGATTTCCCGCGCCAGTCCCTTGGTGTAGGCGATGACCGCGCCTTTCGCCGCCCCGTACAGCGAACGCATGGGTTGTCCCACCAGGCCGGTGATCGAGGTGATGTTGATGATGCGGCCGTAATCTCCGGCGGCGCATCTGCGCCGCATTGCCTCGCACAGGTAGACGACCGGCGCCAGGTTGCCCCGCAGCATGAGGTCCGCATCGCGTTCGGTCAGCATCATGATCGAATCGTCGCGCGCCGTGCCGATGCAATTGATCAGGACGTCCACGCCGCCCAGCCGATCGAACGCCCGATCGAACAGGTTTTCCGCCGCTTCGCGGTCGGTCAGGTCGGCCTGCGCCGGAAAGGCGCGGGACTGCCCCCGCTCTGCGTTGATGCGCTCGGCCAAGCGCTCGGCGGGGCCGCTGCTCCGATGGTAATGCAGGCAGACCCGTGCGCCCGCGTCGGCGACGGCTGCGGCGATCGCCGCACCTATGGCGCCGCTGGCGCCGGCGATCAGCACGCGGCGCCCGGCGAGCGATGCCGGGCCCGATCCGGTGACGGAGCCGCCCGTCGCTCGGTTGGTGTCTGTATTCGGCATGATGAGTCGATGTCCTTCCGATAC
>NZ_JBDIVO010000191.1:0-9145 GCF_039794385.1 Methylocaldum sp.
AATTAGCCTTTCAAGCAAATAACAGTGTCAGAAAATTTTACAATCGATTCGCCATACCAAGCCAAGTAATTAACCTATAATTATAATTATAAATATACACATGATCCGGACATATTACGATTTCGGCTCAGCCTACGTTCGCTGAATATCCTTTTTCCAAAGAATTGGCATAACTTCCCCGCGTGATCGGCAATATCAAGGTGTCAGAAAATTTTACAGACACTTTACTATCTCCAAGCAAATAATTGATCTAATTAAAAATATAGATATGGCATAAGATTCGCGTAATAAAATATTCGGTGCCATACCGAAATCTCGTAATAAAAATTCAAAAACAACTCAGGAGGAGAATGAAAGCAACCACTTAATTCAACGATTACATATAACAAATATGCGAGTTCTGCCCGGTTACGGGCAATATGATACGAACAGGAAACATGCACTTTGGAAAAAGGAGTATCGACATGATCAAGTGCAATTGGCGAGTTGTTTTTCCCTTATCTCTTTTTATTTTCCATTCGGCGGTAACGGTTTCCCACGCGCAGACCGCTACCGTCTTGGCGAAGGCCGTCCCGGACGAGTGCTGGAACGGCTGCGGCATGCCTTATGTCGCCGCGTCGGCAAATGGAGCCTGCCCCACCGGCACGACGCCCAAGCGAAATCAGGCCTATCTTTGGGGTCTGGCCCAATGGAAACAGACCCTCTGGATCGGAACTGGAGCCAATGTCGCGGGTATAGGACAAACCGCAGGCGACGGATTGCAGGAATGCGATTTCGCTAACGATTCCACCGGCAATCCCATCAACGTCCTCGAGGGCTCGCTGAGCCAATACCCCGGCGTTCCCGTACCATTGCGCCAATTCCTGGGCGACTGGAGACCGCCGCAGGTATGGGTTTATGACATCGCCACCGGTAAGCAAACCAATGTTACGCCGAACGACCCTCTCATCAACGAGACCTTGGGCTTACGGTCGGCCGGCGTATCCAATGGCGTGGCAATACTCGCCGGTCCGGGCCAGCTCGGGGTGAGCGTCAATTTGTTTGCCTTCGATGCCGATACCAAACAATATCTCGGCTCGACGACTTTGTTGCGATACGCCAACATCCGCAAATTCGTCTCTGCGCAGGGCGCCATGTATACCGGCGTGCAGACACTCACCGGAGGCGGCGAAATACTGCGCTGGACGGGAACTCGAAGCAATCCTTTCAGCTTCACGACAGTGGGTATGGTAGACAACGATGCGGTCAATCTGGCCGTGCACGAAGGGCGTCTTTTCGTGGCCACCTGGCGTCCGTCGACACTGTCCAGCTCGGTCGGCAGCTTCCTCGGAACCAACAACCCGCCGGCCGGGATCTGGATGAGTCCGCCGATTCCCGCAGGAGGCCTGCGGCTTATCCATGCTGGCCTTTGGACCAAGGTTTGGGAAGTAAATGACTACGAAGTCGACGACCTCGTTGCCTCGACCCAAGGGGTGGGCGACTTGGCCTCGTTCGCCGGTTACCTCTACTGGGGACATATGAACCCGCCGTGGTCGGTCTATAGCACGTTCGTGAGTACCTACGGAGAGCCCCAGGATCGTACTGAAACCCAAAAGAACCTCAGCCGGGCCATTCCGATCTTCCGCGGCCGCAATTTCGGTAGCAGTCCCGAGATTCAACTGCTCTACGGGGAAAAGCAGTTACCGAAATACAACGGCAGCACTTGGAGCATGGTGGATAACAATCTGGGCGGCATGACCCCGCTCTACGGCGCGGCGGGCTTCGACGTTCCGACCAATGTCTATACCTGGACCATGGCGGTTTTCCAAGGAAAGCTGGCCGTGGGAACGCTCGACTCGGGATCCAGCGTCAACTTCAGCAAGAATCCCGGTGCCGACCTTTGGGTCTTCCCCGATGGGAATTCCAAGGCAGTACCATGGACCATAAACGGCTTCGGCCATCCCGAAACCGTTATGGGTGTGCGGAACATGCTTCCAACGAAAGACGTCCTCTATGTGGGATCGTCCAGCAGAGCAAATCTCTCTCCGGATGGCGGTTGGAAACTCATCGGAGTAAAGCCGTAACATCGAGAGATCGGCAAAGGAGTGCCGCAGCGCGGCACTCCTTAAGTCAGGCAGACAAAAGCAAATACCATGTAGAGCGGCTAGATGGGGGAACTGTCCCGTACCTATTCGTAGGTCGGCAATCCGTTGCCGACGAAGCCGCTTTTCCGACCGTTGCGTCGGAAAAGGATTTCCGACCTATTCCACGTTGGGGGCGCTACGCCAAGCCGGAAAATGCTCTCAATGGCGCAACGGAATCGCTACCAAGACGACGCCGACATCTACCAAAATAGAAAACCGTCGAACGCGTTGGGATGTTTTCTGCTTTTGCTCCATGAGCCCGATTGTTGCCATGTCCGCCAAATTGCCTCCGGCACGGCGGAAAGCGTAACCGAGCGGGTCTTGGGCACTAAATCGAACCCGACCTCGAAACCATGGTAATTCCGAATCATGTCCATCGTGATTGGCCCGCGTATGGAATCACGTATGGGCGGCCCGATCATGACTCGCGCGTTACTCAGTTCCCTCCCGGAAAGCGCCACTACGGTCTTTCCCTTCCATATGGGCTGGCACTCGATCAATTCGCCCGCCTTATTGAACACATAGAGATCGAGATCGATCAGCAATCCACTGAGGCCTTCATACAAGGCAATGAATGAAAAAACCTCGATCCTCTCGTCTTGCCGCATGTTTGCTGGCATGAGTCACCTTTAACGCATTAGATCAGTCTCTGACTCCGCACCGAGGCGGCCCCCAAAAAAACGGCTCTTACCGGTGCGCCTTTAGATACGTGTCCAGGAATCGCCGCACCCGTCGGGTACTAGAGTACGGAAGCAACATGAGAACGCCGCCGGGGAAAAGATTAAAGAAAGATGAGGATCGCCGGTGCCGACGATCGATTCTTCGGCCGACGAAGTAGGATAGGTCAGGCGCGCAGCGACCTCGAATCGGCGGGTTACGCGGAGCCTAGGGGCTAACCCACCATCGATGGGTTTCGCTTCGCTCTACCCATCCTACGATGAATGTTCACTCGAATGTCGAATGGAATTACGGTGCCGATCGGGCTTGCTCGGCCTCGGCAATCGCCCACGCGGCGTTGATCAAGCCGATATGGCTGAAGGCTTGCGGGAAGTTGCCGAGCAGCTCGCCCGTGCTCGGATCGACCTCTTCGGCGAGCAGGCCCACATCGTTGGCATAAACGGCGCCGCGGGCCAGGATGCCCTTGGCGCGCTCGACCTCTCCTGCCAAAGCGACTGCGTGGGCAAGCCAGAAAGTGCAGAGCAGGAAAGTGCCCTCCTCTCCTTTCAACCCGTCGTCGGCGCGATAGCGGAATACCAGCCCCCGTTTGTCCGTCAACTCCCGCTCGATCGCATCGATCGTCGCCAGCATGCGGGGATCGTCCGCCGGCAGGAAGCCGACCAGCGCCATCATCAGGACCGAAGCATCGAGCTCGTCCGAACCGAACGCCTGAGTAAAGGACTGAGCCCGCTCGCTCCAACCCTGGGTAAGAATCGCCTGGCGGATTTCCTCGCGGACGGCGCGCCAGCGCTCGACACGATCCGCGGCGCCGAGCAGATCTGCGAGCCCGATGGCCCGGTCGAGGGCGACCCAGCACATCAGTTTCGAGTACAGGAAGTCTCGCGGCGGACCGCGGATTTCCCAAATGCCCTGATCCGGATCGCGGTAATAACGACCGGCAGCGTCGGCGACATCGGCGAGAAAATTACGGGTGATGGGATCGAGAGTGGTGAGCTGTCCCTGTAGCCGGTACGCTGCGTTCAACAGCTCGCCGTAGACATCGAGCTGCCGCTGATTCCAGGCGCCATTGCCGACCCGGACCGGACGGCTGGCCCGCCAGCCGGACAGATGTGGCAGCTCGCGTTCGGTCAGATCGTGCTCGCCGCCGATGCCGAACATGATCTGCATATCCACGCCGCGCTCGATCTGGGTCAAGGCCGAGCCTGCCAAGAAGTCGAAGAATTTATAGGCTTCGTCCGGACAGGCCGCCACCCACAGCGCTTCCAGGGTGAAACTCGCATCGCGCACCCAAGTGTAGCGGTAGTCCCAATTGCGGCTGCCGCCCACGGCTTCCGGCAGCGAAGTCGTCGGTGCGGCCACGATGGCGCCGGTCGGAAAATAGGTCAGCCCCTGAAGCACGCGCCCGCTGTGGCGGACGAGCTCCCGCCACGGTCCTTCGTAGTTCTGGTGGAGATCGGACCAGCTGCGCCAGGCGGTGATGGTGTCGTCCAACCGTTCGGCGATATCCGCTTCGGTCCAGACTCGAGGCGCGGCTTCGGAACTCGAACGATGCTGCAAGGCGAAGTCCAGGCGTTGGCCGGCTTCGATTCTCACGCCCGCCCATGCCGTCGAACGGGTGATTTGAAACGGCACGGGCGAACTGAGATGGAGCACCGAGGCGCCGCCCCGCGCGGATACGCCGCCAACGACCGGAACCAACAAGGGAAAGACCAGCCCATACTCCGGCCGGGGCGCGTACTCGATCTCGAGGTCTGCGTGCCCGGCCAGGCATCGGACGCTGCGGATCAGGGTATGCGGCGCGTCGGCGCCGAGCTGGTGGCCGCGTTCGTTGGGTCCCATCGCCAGCGCGTCGGTCAGAACCACGGTGCCGGTCGGCGTCTCGAAGGTCGTTTCAAGCACCAGGGTGCCGTCGAGATACCGGCGGCGCGTCGATGCTTGGCCAACCGGGCGGATGGCCCAATGGCCGCCGTCCGTATCCAGAAGCCGCGAGCAGATCGCGGGCGCGTCGAAACGGGCAAAGTTAAGCCAGTCGACCGAGCCGGCGCGGCTGACCAGGCCGGCCCCGTGGCAATCGGACAGAAAGGCGTAGTCAGCGATGGGAAGCTGGCTCACGGCTGTATCTCCAGTCGGATGGGACGCAGGACAAGCACCGAACGCACGGAGTGAGACCTTGATCGATTCGACCGATAGGACGCGCGGGAGTGCCTTCGCTCCGTCTGAAACCGGAAGCTCTGACAAAGGTAAATCATGGCGGCATGCGGAACTCCGGAACGGCCGGACCTCGCGAGAAATCAAACCAGATGTTGGTTCCCAACCTCAAGGTTGGGAACCCAAGTCTTGGAAGCTCCGGCTTCCTGCCCTTTGCGAGGCTGGAGCTTCCAAGGCCTTATTCCCAAGCAGGAGCTCTCATCGTTATACACAACTTACGAGCGACCCGAAACGTGCCCGGACCCGCCATTCCGGCAGGGAAGCCGGAATCCAGCCACACGGAGGTGAAGCGGCGGGCCGGAGCTGTGCTTCGGATAAGCCAGCGTGCGACCGGCCGGTTACCATCCATGGCCCTGGATTCCGTCGTCCATGGACGGAATGACGGTGACGACCACCCGCTGGGTCTTGTGTATAACGATGAGAGCAGGAGCTTGGGAACAAGCGGAAGTAGACGTTGAAATTCCCCGCTCGATGGAGGTCACCATGACGAGCCAGAACGCTTCGAGCACCATCAACGACAATTCGGCCTGGCCGGACCTGCCTTTGCAGGCATGGCAAGACACCTATGCGACCTTGCATATGTGGACACAGATCGTCGGCAAAATCCGGCTGGCCTTGACGCCCTGGATCAACCACTCCTGGCATGTCGTGCTTTATCTGACGACATCCGGGCTGACGACCTCGCCGATTCCCTATCGTGACCGAACGTTCCAGATCGATTTCGATTTTATCGAGCATCGACTCGTGATCCGGACCAGCGACGGCGCGGCGCGACAATTCCCGCTTCTACCCTGCACGGTGGCCGATTTCTACCGGGAAATTTTTGCCGCGCTTCGGGCGCTGGATATCGAGGTCGCCATACGGAAAAAACCCAACGAGGTCGCCCGCGCGATTCCCTTCGACCAGGATCGGGAACACGCCGCCTACGATGCCGAGCACGCCCACCGGTGCTGGAGGGTGCTGGCCCAGGCGGATAGCGTATTCAAGGCATTCCGCGCGCGCTATATCGGCAAATGCAGTCCGGTGCATTTTTTCTGGGGCAGCTTCGACCTGGCGGTCACACGCTTCTCCGGCCGGCGCGCGCCCGAACACCCCGGCGGCGTGCCCAATCTTCCCGATTGGGTGGTCCGCGAGGCCTATTCCCATGAGGTAAGCAGTTGCGGCTTCTGGCCGGGTAACGATGCTGTCCCGTTTCCAGCCTTCTACGCCTATGCCTACCCTGAACCGAAAGGTTTTCCGGACGCACGGGCACGTCCCGAAAGCGCGTTTTACAGCCCCGAGCTCAAGGAATTCGTCCTGCCTTATTCCGAGGTGCGGCAGGCGGATTCACCCGGCCGGCTGCTGCTGGAGTTTCTCCAAAGCACCTATGACGCGGCCGCCGATCTGGGACACTGGGATCGGCCGTCGTTGGAACGGAGCCTATCCGGCAAAGAGCCTACCTTCCCCACGACCTAAAACTTGCCCGAGCGGAAATCGTGCATGGCCTGTTCGACCTCGTCGCGCGTGTTCATCACGAAAGGTCCCCACTGCACGATCGGCTCGTTGAGGGGACGGCCGGCGACGAGCAACGATCGAGCCCCGCGCGAAGCCGTCAGCCGCACGCCATCGGCATCCGCGCGGTTGGTCAGGACCGCGAGCTGGCGGGCGCGCACCGGCTCGCCGCGTGTGCCGACGCCGACTTCGCCTTCGTAAACGTACAGAAACGCGTTATGTCCCCCAGGGATCGGCGCCTCGTAAGCGCTTCCGGCCGGCATTTCGAGATCGAGATAGAGCGGCTCGGTCGCCTCGCGCCTGACCGCGCCGCCGATGCCCGCAACCGATCCGGCGATGATCCGGATGGTCACGCCTTCGGCCGTGGTGGTGCTCAGGATCGCTTCCGCCGAAATGTCCCGGTAGCCGGGCTCGGTCATCTTCTCGCGCGCGGGCAGATTGATCCAAAGCTGGAAACCGTGCATCAGCCCCTGCTCCTGCTCGGGAAGCTCGGAATGGATGATGCCTCGACCCGCCGTCATCCATTGCACGCCGCCGGCAGCCAGCAAGCCTTCGTGGCCGGCGTTGTCGCGATGCCGCATGCGCCCCGCGAGCATATAGGTCACCGTCTCGAAGCCCCGATGAGGATGATCGGGAAAGCCGGCGAGATAGTCGTCCGGATTGTCGGAGCGGAACTCATCAAGCATCAGAAAGGGATCGAGCCGCCGCTGCAAGTCCGGGGTCAGCACGCGCAGCAGTTTTACCCCCGCACCGTCCGAAACGGCATTGCCGGTGACCAGTCGCTCGACCTCGCGGGTAACAAAATTCGGAGAGGTGGCCATGGGTGTTCTCCTCAAACAATTTGTCAAACATCGATCGGTTTCGCCGCAGTCGTTACCGCTCGGGAACCGACAAGCCGGGCGATCTGCCCGAGCGCATCGGTTTCCGCTTGCCCCTTGGCGGTCTCCCCCAAAGCCAGTCCTTCGGCATAGACGAAATTGACGTCCGTCATCCCGAGGAAACCCAGCACATTGCGCAGGTAAGCGGTTTGGGTGTCCTGCGGCGTGCCACGATGGACTCCGCCGCGGGCGGCGAGCACGAACACCTGTTTGTCTTGGACCAAACCGACCGGGCCGTTTTCCGTGTACTCGAACGTGATTCCGGCGCGGGCGACGTGGTCGATCCAGGCTTTGAGAGTCGACGGGATGCCGAAGTTGTACATGGGAACGCCGAGCACGAGGACATCCGCCGCCTGAAGCTCCGCAATCAGTTCGTCCGAAAGTTCCACTGCCGCCCGCTGCTCGGGAGTGCGCCGCTCGGCCGGCGCGAAGAAGCCTGTGATTGCGGTCTCGTCCAAGTGCGGAATCGGCTCGCGGCCGAGGTTGCGGGTGACGATCCTGTCCTCCGGATGCCGCGCGCGCCACTGAGTGATGAAAGCGTCGGCGAAGCGGTTGGCGTTGCCGGTGTCGGACAAACTGGTCTTGATTTGCAGCACGTTGGCCATGGCGATCTCCTGGTAAGAATCGATAGACGGCACCAGGATAGGTTTGTATGACTCGATTAAAAAGCGCAAAATTCTGGGCATTCTTATCGAAGAATTCGATCATATGAAGATTCCCCGGACCACTCTCGAGCAATGGCGGGTATTGCAGGCGATCGTGGAATACGGCGGATTCGCCCAGGCCGCCGAAGCGCTGCATCGCAGCCAGTCGTCCGTCAGCTATACGGTCGGCCGGCTGCAGGAGCAGCTCGGCCTGAAACTGCTGGAGATTCACGGCCGCAAGGCAAAGCTCACCGAATCGGGAGAGACGCTTCTGCGCCACGCCGAAGAACTGCTCGGCGAAGCGCTTAAACTGGAGAAACTGGCCCACAGTCTGGTGCAGGGGTGGGAAGCGGAAATCCGGCTGGTGGTCGACGCGTTGTTCCCCACTCCCCTTCTGCTGCGCATGCTGAGGGAATTTGCGCCCCTCAGCCCGCACACGCGCGTGCTGCTCAGTGAAGAGGTGCTGTCCGGCACCGACGAGGCGCTGATCATGGGCCGCGCCGATCTCGCGATCGGCGGACAAGTCCCGCCGGGATTTTTGGGAGATCACGTGCTGGACGTGGAACTCGTTGCCGTGGCTCATCCCGACCACCCGCTACACCGGCTCGGACGAACCCTGGATGCCGATGACTTGAGCCGGGAGCTGCACGTCGTCGTGAGCGATTCGGGCACACTGGCGCCGCGCGATTCCGGCTGGCTCGGCGCGACGCGGCGTTGGAGCGTGACCAGTCCCGAGAAGCGGATAGCCTTGTTATGCGCGGGGCTGGGCTTCGGCTGGATTCCGTGCCATCTGATCGAGGAGCCGCTCGCCTCCGGCCGGCTCAAGCCGCTGCCCCTGCGCGATGGACAGCGCCGAAAGGTGCCGCTGTATCTCATCTTCGCCCAGCCCAAGCTTGCCGGCCCCGCCACCCGCAAGCTGGCCGAACTGATCCGCGCCTGCGCCGCCGAAAGCGGAACCGGGATGAACAGCGGTTCCGTCTAGCCCGCAGTTCTCCGATTTCTCCCGCAGCGGACTCCGATTCGCTTGGCTTGTTGGCGAGCTGTGCTCTGTCTCACCGTGGGGAAGGACATTGTAAAAGCTGCCTCTGTGCATGAATCTTTACACAAATCGTCACCCCGGCAA
>NZ_JBDIVO010000192.1:0-9111 GCF_039794385.1 Methylocaldum sp.
CTTAATAGATCCGCCTTCGCCGTTTCCCGCGAGAGGCCCGCCTTTTTCTGGCCTGGATTCATCCTTGACGGCGACCTCCTCCGTGAGTGCGACTTCGCCTCTCAGCAGGTCCGCGATCGGCTGGGTGATTTCCAGCTGAGACAATAATATGGCGAACGCACTCGTGATCGGAGTCGCCAAAAGAATGCCCAATGGCCCCCACAAAGCTCCCCAGAACATACAGACCAGCAGCACCACCAAGGGATGCAGTCGCGCCGAGCTGCCGAAAATCCTCGGTTCGAGAAAATTGCCGACGACGAAGAAGAGCGTCCCCGGAAAAAACAGAGCGAAGATTTTCGCCGCAGTCGACAACTCGGGAGAAATGAGGATGATTGGCCAGGGCGCCACGGATGCGACCGTAGGTCCCAAGTAAGGAATGAAATTCAAGAGTCCCGTCATCAATCCGAAAAGCAGCGCGAAGTTGACCCCGGACAGGAACAAAGCCAGTCCGATGACCACTCCCACCACGACCGATATGACGATCTTGACCACGAGATAATGTTTGACGCGGCTTTCGATTTCGTACCAGACGCCGGCAGCGGGTCTTTGGCCGGACAGGACGACCAGCAGATAGGCGGTGAACACGAATGTCAGGAGGAACAGAGACAAGGCATGAATCAGGCTATTGGTGATGCCGAGGAGGAGGTTTTCTATCGGAATATGCCGAAGCGGTGCGATCAATTGGTTAGCGTCCAAATGCAGGCGTTCCAGAGGCAAATCCCTCAACGTGCTCTGCACTGCCCGGATCAGTTGGGTTTCATACATTGTGGCGGAGTTTGCCAACTGCTCGATGGAAGCCGACACGATCAGCCCGCCCAGCCAAAAAAGCAGCAGCGCAAGGCACAGGGTTATGAGGACCGCCAAGCCAACCGGAATGCGTAAGGCCCTGGCCTGAAGATTGACCACGGGCGAAAGACCGAGGGCGAGAAACACGCCCAGTACGAAAGGCATGAACACGTCTCGCAGCAGATGCAAGACCACCCCGCAAGCGATGACCGTAAGGACCAACAGGCTAATCGTCTGCAATCGTTGTTCGGAAATCTGCATCAATAACTCGTGGAAGCTGCCTTATCGGAGATGGCGTGCCCCAGTAAAGCCAATGAAAGACCTATGCCAATCAACAATGTAAAAGTGAAGAACACGGCAAAAGAAGGGCTGCCGCTCAGGATACTGATGAAATAAGTGCTCGCCGAGGCGACGCCCATGCTTAAGCTGCCGAGCATAGCAGAGGCCGATCCGGCGATTTTTTCGAAAGGGGTCAAGGCCACCGCGGTGGCGACGGGAATGACAAAAGCAATCCCGCTGAAGATCAACGAGATCGGCCCGAGCATGGTGAACAAGGTAACCCGGTGCTCGTGATTGAAATAGCCGATAGCTAGGGAACCGGCCAGCATGATCAGCCATCCGGCCACGATCAGCGTTCGATCGGAAACGAATTTACTCAACAGGCCGCAGGCGGCGGTACCCAGCAGGAAGGCGCCGCTGACGCAGGCCGTCACGATAATGAAGGTTTTGCTCGGCAGCCCGATTTCGATCATGACCAGAGCGGGAGCCTCGACCAGCGAGCAATAGACCACGCCTTCCCCTAGTCCGACCACCAGGACATAACACATGTAATCCGCATGCTTGAACAGGGAGAGGTAATTTTTCGCCACCCGGCCGGGGCGAATCGCGTCCGGATTCTCGTAGCGATTGGTTTCCGGGAAGAACAGCAGGAGACAGACCAGGAGCAACAAGGCCAGAATGGCCAGCAGATAAAAGTTGGCCTCCCAGCCGAAATAGTGATCCACGAGGCTTCCGGCGATGGGCCCGACCCCCGGCGCCAGCGCGAAAACGGTGTTGACTTCGAGAAAGACCTTGGTTTGCTCCTCCGGCGGAAAAGTGTCGCGAACCGCTGCGTTGGAGAGAATTCCGCCGGCACAGGCCCCCGCCGATTGTACGAAACGGCCGAACAGGATCATGTCGAGGTCGACGCCGACGGCGCAAATCAGCGAGCCCAGGAAAAACGTGGCGACGGCGAACAGGATGGTGGGGCGCCGGCCGAAACTGTCGGAGACCGGCCCATAGAGCAGCTGACCGACCGCAAATCCGACCAGGTAAACGGTCATCGTCAGCTGCGCCTGCCCATAAGTCACGTCCAGGGCCCGGGCGATATTCGGCAGGGAAGGGGTGTATTCCGTATCGCCGAAAGGCCCGAGCGCGGCCATGAAGGCCAGAATGAAAAAAGACGGCGTGGCCGACCGGGCCGAAGAGATCCTCAATTTCATGGGCATCTTCAGCCACGCCCGAAGCGGTCGGAATTCAGATATTTCTCGACATAGACGGCAAAAACGGCGCTGATGGCGGCGATCAACAGGATGATCCAGACAAACCTTTCGAAATAAGCCGCGAATATCGTGGCGATCGCCATCAGCAGCCCGATCAGATAAAAACGCCAGCCGACGTGGAGGCCATCAAGAAACGTGGCGAGCGACAGCAGGAGGAGGACGATCAGACCGCTGCCTTCGTAGGTCAATCGTCCGGTATTGACGAGCGACAGGCTGATGAGCACGGCGATCAGGGTTGCGCCCCAATGAATCAGTTGAACGGCCACCAGGTTGAGAAAAGGGGCCCCTTTTACACGGGGCCGCAGTTTTTCCACGATAATCGCCGCGGTAGCCAAAGCCGCGATCATGAAAATCCAGTAGAGCCAACTGCTGGCAGGGGCATAGTCGGTGATGCCGACGCCGAGCAGCACCAAGATCGTGCTTGCGAAATAAATCCACTCCTCGGCCTTGAATGTCGTCAGGACGGCGTTTATCCGGGCAACAAGGGACATTCTTTCGGCGGCCATAGTTGTCTCCCAAATCAGCTATCTTGGTCGGGGTTTTCCCCCGCTTGCTTCATCGAACGCCGATATCCGGAATGCAGGGACAATACGCATAAATTCCGCGCGGATGGTTCATCCAGGCGAAGGCCGTATCCTCGACCAGGCGGAGAACGCTGCGCGCGAATGGCATGGACCGCACACTGTCCCGAAGCAACTGCTTTCCGGGATATGGAAACCGTTCGTCGAGGCTTTTCATCAATCCGGTCGGCTCTCCAATCGGCGTCAGCATAGAGTCCGAAGCCCTTGAGCAATGCGTCGCCCATGGGGTCCAGGTAGATTTTCCGTGCTTGCGCGGCCGGAACATACTGGCCTTGGTCGTATCGGTGCGATGTGGCAATCACCGTTTTGCCGCTTTTTTCAAAACGGCGGATAGCTTCCGCGAGTTCCTGGAGCTGGGCCGGACCCGCATCGCCTAGGTCGTCCAGCTTCAGCCGCTAAAACTTGCCGCGTTCCGGAGTACCCGGCCCGGTTCCCATGATGCCACTCCATCGACCGACAAGCGGAGAAGGCGTCCGCACAGGATTAGACTGACTCTGTGCGCAACCGCTCCCATGGCGAAACTAAGGCTCCTTTTTCGAATTATCCGGTCTAAGCGGCGATTGGAAGCACTCTCGTAACCGCTGCCGCGGGTTAAGCAGCGGTTTCTCATGGGAGATCAAGACGATGATTACGCAAGTCGAAACCGGCTCTCCGAACATTCTCGCGTTCAGGCTCAGAGGAAAATTGCACGATGAGGACTACCGGACGTTCCTTCCCGGCGTGGATGCCGCCGTGGCGGCCGCGCAAGGCAAGCTTCGTCTCCTTGCTCAATTCGAGGATTTTCACGGTTGGGATGTACAGGCGGCTTGGGAGGACTTCAAGTTCGGCGTCCGCCACTATGCCGATTTCGACCGTATCGCCTTCGTCGGCGAGCGCCGCTGGCAAAAGTGGATGGCTGTCATCTGCAAGCCCTTTACCAAGGCGGAAGTGAAATATTTCGATGCATCCGAGATTGAGACGGCTTGGGCTTGGGTGCGGGAAGCGAGCTAGCGCATTGTTATACCGACTGTACGGGCACTCGCGAGTAGGTCGGGAATCCTTTTCCAATCGTAAACGGGCCTTTAATCGGCCCCTTCCAATCGCAAACGGCGTCTTCGGGAAGGGGCTGGCCGGGAGCGCCGAAGCCCCCCTTCCCGACGCCACGTCCCCGCCGAGTGTCTTCGTCGGCAAAGGATTGCCGACCTACGAAGGCTTGAATCCAGTCACCCGAGCCGTAGGCGCCAACGACGTCCGCGAAGCCTGTTTTGCCGTCTGAGCGCGATGCAAACGCTCTAAAAGCGGATTTTCGATGGCCGCGAATTCGCTCCTGATTTATCACCCGCCGGACGAATGCATCGGCCGGTGCACGCGCTCCAGGTGGCGCGCCTGAAACTCGGCGCGGTGCTCGATCAGGCGGTAGGCCATGATCTTCATCGGACTGGTGAGCAGGAACTCCGCCAGCGCGTAGCCCCAGACCGCCAGCGCGTAGGTCCAGCCGATCGGCTTCACGAACCAGCCGTACACCGCCGCCAGGGTCCCGACGATCTGGGTGGCTTCCGTGGTCAGAAAAAGTTTCAGGCCGGGGTAGGGCCGCTGCCAGATCGCTCCGGTATTGCGGGCGAGGTAAATCGTCAAGTGTCCCGCCACCAGCAATTTCAAGAAAATGACTGTCTGGATGAAGTCGCGGGACAGGCACAGGTATTCCTCCAATATCCAGAACAAGCCGAAGGTGAAGACGACTCCGATTCCGCCCAGCAGGCCGGCGACGACGAGCACCCGGTGCATGTCCCAGCGCACCGGACGGAGCGCAACGGGGGCATTGTCGTAGGCGATCATCATGATGGGAAAATCGTTGAGCAGCGCGAGGATGACGATCATGACCGCCGTCACCGGGTAGAAATGGAACACCAGGATGGACAGGGTCATGAACAGCAGCACGCGGATGGTCTCGGTGATGCGGTAGATGGCGTAGCTGTTCATGCGCTCGAAAATGCGCCGTGCTTCCTCCACGGCTCGGGTGATCACCGACAAGCCGGGCGCGGTGAGCACCAGATCGGCGGCGGCGCGGGCGGCATTGGTGGCGCCGCTGACGGCGATGCCGACGTCGGCTTGCTTGAGGGCGGGGGCGTCGTTGACGCCGTCGCCGGTCATGCCGACGATGTGCCCCTGCGCTTGCAAGGTCTTGACGATCTCGAACTTGTGCTCGGGAAACACCTGAGCGAAGCCGTCGGTCCGTTCGATCACGGCGGTCTTGTCAGGCGCGCCATTTCCGAACACCCGGTCGGCGGCCAGGATGTTCTGCCGCAAGCCCACTCGGGCGGCGATCTCACGGGCAATGGCCGAATGGTCGCCGGTGATCATCTTGATTTCGATCGCCTCGCCCAGCGCCTCCCGGATCGTATCCGCCGAATCGTCTCGGGGCGGATCGAACAGGGGCAGCAGCCCCAGGAAGCGCCAGCGACCTTCCGTATCGGTCCGGGCCACGCCCAGGGTTCGATAGCCTTTGCCCGCCAATGCATCCACCCGTTCCCGCACGGACCGGCGCAGTTCCGCGTCGGGTTCCGCCATATCGAGAATCACCTGCGGCGCGCCTTTCGCCACCCGGAAGCGTTCCTCCCCGTGCACGACTTCCGCTTCGGTGTGTTTGCCGACCGGGTCGAAGGGCCGAAAACCGGACACCGTGTAATCGCGAAGCCGGGCCGGGTCGGTCAGCCCTCTGAAAACGGCGGTGTCGATAGTATCCTTGCTGGCCTCCTGGGAGGCTAGGGCCGCGGCCAGGATCAAATCGGTCTCATCCTTGGTCTCGAACACGACCGGTTCGCCGAGGGTCAATTCGTTCTTGGTGAGCGTGCCGGTCTTGTCGCAGCAGAGAATATCCATTCCGGCCATCTCTTCGATGGACACCAGCCGCGACACGATGGCCTGCATCCTGGCCAGCCGCTCCGCGCCGACCGCCAGGGTAACCGAGAGCACCGCCGGCAAGGCCACGGGGATGGCGGCCACGATCAGGATCAGGACGAACAGCAGGGTCTCCACCGGTGAATCGTGGCGGAACAGCGCGACCACCAGGATCAGGGCGACCAGCGCCAGGGTGCTCAAAATCAAAAAGTTGCCGATTCTGAGCACCGCATGCTGAAAGTGGGAGACCTTGCCGGCCCGCTGCACCAGCCGCGCCGTCTTGCCGAAATAGGTCCGCATTCCAGTGGCGGTGACCACGGCCCGCATGGCGCCGAGTTTGGCCACGGAGCCGGAATAGGCGGCATCTCCCGCTTTCTTTTCCACCGGCAGCGATTCGCCGGTGAGCGCCGACTGGTCCACGCTGAGATAGGCGCCCTCGAACAGCCGGACATCGGCCGGAATGACGTCGCCGAGCTGGATTTGCGCGATGTCCCCCGGAACCAGCTCACGGGCGGGCAAATCCCGCCATTGCCCATCGCGACGAACCCGCGCCGTAAGCGCCAGCCTTTGTTTCAGGAGGGCGATGGCGTTATCGGCCTTGTACTCTTGCCAGAAACCGACGATGGCGTTGATCAGCAAGAGGCTGAAGATAATGCCGAAATCTTCCCAGCGTTGCACGGCGGCGGACAGTGCGGCGGCGATTTCGATCATCCACGGGATAGGGCCCCAGAAATAGCCGAGAAACTTCAGGACCGGACCGATGCGGCGTTCCGCCAACTCGTTGTATCCGTAACGGTCCAGGCGTCGCTGGGCCTCCTCCTGGCTCAGGCCGTCCGGCGAGGTTTCCAATTGCCGGAATTGCCGGCGAAGTTCGGGGAGCGGCATCCGGGCCGAGTCTCCGGTCTGCTCGGGCGCGTGTTCCTCATTCTTCGCCTGACTCATCGCGGTTGCTCCATCTCGTCAAGATTCCGTGTCACCGCCTCCCCGTCGCGGAGGACGAGACTTTCGCCGCGGTGGGTTATCGTCAGCCCGGCCGTTCCGCGAAGCCGATAGGTGACGGACCCGTTCTCGATTTGGACCTCCAGCCGCTGGCCGCGGATCGCCAGCGCGAATCGCAATCGCGCGACGTAAGGGCGTGGATCGAACGACAGTCTCCCGCCCCGGTCGCGCATCCCAGCCAGCCCGTAGACCGCCGCCATCCAGCTTCCGCCGAGCGCGGCGATGTGGCACCCGTCCTTGACGTTCCCGCCGACATCCGCCAGGTCCATGAGCAGGGCGTACATCCAGTACTCCAGCGCGTGGGCCCGATAGCCCAGTTCCGCGGCCACGATGCTCTGAATGCAGGCCGACAGCGACGAGTCGCCGGTCGTCAGCGGATCGTAGTAGTCGAAGTCTCGCCGCTTCTGCTCCGTGGTGAAATCCTCGCCGAGCAGGAACAGGGCGAAAACGACGTCGGTCTGCTTGAGGACCTGATAGCGGTAGATGACCAGCGGGTGGTAGTGCAGCAGCAGCGGGTAGTGGTCCGCCGGCGTTCCGGCGAAATCCCATACCTCGCGATTCAGGAAGCCGTCGTCCTGGGGATGGATGCCCAACTCCTCGTCGAATGCGATGTACATGGCATCTGCCGCTCGCCGCCAGTTTTTGGGTTCCTCGGGCGAGAGGCCCGTCCGGTAGACGAGTTCGCTGTACGCTACCGGATGCGCCGACCGCAGCATCTCGACCGAGTCGGCCGCATACCGCAGGTTCTCCCGGGCCATCAGGTTCGTGTACGTGTTGTTGTCGACGACAGTGGTGTACTCGTCCGGGCCGGTGACCGAGTTGATGCAAAACCGGTTTCCGCGCCGCTCCGAAAAGAACCCCAGATCGTACCAGAGCCGGGCTGTCTCTATGAGAATCTCGACCCCATAGCGGCGGAGAAAGTCCTCGTCCCCGGTCACCTCGACATACTTGCGGATGGCGTAGGCGACCGCCGCGTTGATGTGGTACTGGGCGGTCCCGGCGGCGTAGTAGGCCGATGCCTCCTGGCCGCTGATCGTCCGCCACGGGAACAGGGCACCTTTCTGGCTTACCTCCCGTGCCCGTTGACGGGCGGCGTCGAGCAAGCGGTAGCGGAATAGCAGCAGGTTTCGCGCCGCGCGCGGGTCGGTGTAGACCAGGAATGGGTTCACGTACATTTCCATGTCCCAGAAGTAATGGCCCTCGTAGGCCTGTCCGGTCAAGCCTTTCGCCGGGACGCCGGCCCCGTCCGCCCGGGCAGTGGCCTGGAGCAACTGGAACAGGTCCCACCGCATGCATTGCTGCGCCCTCGAGTGCGCCCCGCTCACCTCGACGTCGGACCGGTGCCAGAAGTCGTCCAGGTACTGCCGTTGATTCAGTAGCAATCGTTCGAATCCCTGGCGGAGAGCGCGGTCGAGCACGCGCCTGGTCCGGTCCAGCTGCTCGCCGACCGACACCGTCCGGGATGTGTGATACGTCAGAAACTTGGTCAAACGGATCGGCTTACCCGGCGTGGCCTGGGCCGAAAAGACGACGCGGTTCGCCTCGTCGGATTTCTCCTGTTCGACCGAGCATTCACATTCGGTCTGCAGAACGTGGTCGAAGCCGCAGGCGAGAGTCATGCGGCTGCTGCGGGTCGTGAAGCCGAGCAGGAGCCGGTACTTGTCCGCCTGCCGTATCTCGGGGATCAGCACGGACCTGTCGAGCCGGCGGGCGAGGCGGGGATCGTCTTCCCCTAGCATCCGGGGTTGCGGGTGTTGTACCAGTTCCGAGGAGAGGATGATCGGAGCCTGGGCATTGAGCACGGTCACCTCGTAGGAGATGGCTGCCAGGTGGCGTTCGGCAAACGACACCAGCCGGCGCGACCGGACCAGGACCTGTTTGCCTGTCGGCGTTTCCCAGAGCACTTCGCGGTCCAAGGTCCCGGCCCTGAGGTCCAGCGCCCGTTCGTACCGGAGCACGGGTGTCCGCGCGAGGTCGAACAACTCGTCGTCCACGTATAGCCGGATCACCTTTCCGTCCGGCACGTTGATGATCGTCTGTCCGGTCGTGGCGAAGCCGCGCGCCCGCTCGCCGTAGGGGATCGGCCAAGTCTCGTGGAACCCGTTGACGAAGGTCCCGTGCTCGTAGGCTGGCGTTCCCTCCTCGAAACCGCCGCGCATGCCGAAGTAGCCGTTGGCAGTGGCAAAGATGCTCTCCGTCTGGGACAGGAGCGCCGGGACGAATTCCCGCTCCACCATCCGCCAGTCCTCGACGGGATAGATGAATTCCGGCGGCAGTACGGGCTCGCG
>NZ_JBDIVO010000193.1:0-9092 GCF_039794385.1 Methylocaldum sp.
TGAAAGAGGGATCGAGGGGGATTCAAAACGCCGGCCGAGCACCGGATCCCTGTCGGTTTTCTCATCGGACCGACACGACCTAACGTCCAGTAGATGGCGCGTTGCCGCGTAAGCCGTCGTCGGTAAGCGAAAACGCCATATCCGCCGCGAATCTACGCCGCCAAAGTATCCCCGTCAATTGCAAGCAGGTTGAGACTCAGCGCACAACTCGAGACGTCCGGCCCGATAAATTCCGGAATGTGGCGCCCCGTCTCTTTTCAAAGACATGGACCCGGTTTAGTGCCGTTCTTGTCGTTCCCGCTCTTTTTCCGGAATTTTCTCTTTGGATGTGGCGGCATCGACCAGTGCGTGGCACGCACTGTCCTCGGCCAAGCCGAGTTCGATCCAGGGAATCAATGCTGCCGCCGGAGTCAGGAGCGCTCCCAGCGCTACGGAAGCTGCGCCGCGGGCGATCAGGGGCGCAGGCTCGGGATAGGGGCGCGGCTTTTTCAGGTTTCCTTCGATCTTGATCGGATTTCGCGCGCTGAACGGGCTGAAGTCCTTGGGATGGGCGGTCAGGCGGAGATCCAGGGCCTCGGTGGCCAGATTCACCTGGCCTTCCATCAGCACATTGGTATCGGTGGTATCCATCAGGAACAACTGAGTCTTCACCACGCCGTCGCTGACGATGAAGTCGGCGATGGTGCAGCGGACCGGAATGCTCGGATCCGTGCCGATGAGTTTCTGGAGACTCTCCGCGAAGTCGATACCGAACAGTTCCATCATCAGGTTGCTGATGCGGCCCTGTTCCATCAGGATGGTTATGCCGCCGTCCGCGTGAGCGGCCATCTCCGCCACCGAGTTGCCGGCGGTGGTCAGATTCACGCGGCCGAAAAAGGTGCCGGCGGTTTCTTCTTCGAACGGGGTTCCGGCCACCAGCCGCTTGAACGGCACCTTGTCGATTTTTCCTTTGACTTCGGTCTGTAATTTGTCGCCGCGTGCGTTCAGAGTCACATTGGATTCGATCGCCCCGAAACCCACGGTAAGCTTTACCGGTTGGATCGTCAGCATGCCTTGATCCATTTTGACATGCACGGACACATCGTCCACCGGCATCCAGGGGGTCACGATATTGCTGCTTTGGAAGCGCACGTCCCCGTCGGCGGCGCGCAAGCCCTCCACGGGATACGGCTTGTCGGGAAGCAGTCTCGGGCGCTCCGGTTCCTCCGGGGACGGCGTCGGATCGGCACCGAAGACGCCCACGAAATCCTTGAAGTCGAGTTTGCGGGAAACCACGTCGCCTTGCAGGTAGGGCCGCTCGTCCCGCATCGTGAACATCAGGTCGCCGGTGAGATCGCTGTTGCCGAGACTGCCCTCGAACCCCTTCAACAGCCAGCGTTCGCCCTCACGGTTAATCTTTCCGCTGAACCGATACGGCGGCGTTTCCGGTATCCACATGGGCGCTATGGAGGCGAGCGCCGCGAGATCCGGCCCTTTCGCCTCGAACTGCAAATCGGGGCCCTGAAGCTCCAAGGGTTCGGCTATCGTGCCCGATACCTTGGCCTCGGTCTTGCCGTACTCGACTTCGACGTTAACCGGGAAGGGCTGATCTTCTTGCCAAAGATCCAGCACCGAACCGCCTCTGACCTTCAGCGTGAATTGTTCCTGCTGCAATCGGCCCTGGCCGCTCAGTTCGACCGCCTGCTCGTCCGACTCGCCGACCACCGTCGAAACGTTCATGTCCAAGCGGGTATCCGTGGTCGGATCGCGGAACAACAAGCGGCCGTCGTCGATGGCGAGGCTATCGATTTTCGGAACCCATCTTTCGCTAACGGGGGCTCCGGCCGGTTCCCGCTTCTCTTTTTTGTCGCCGAACTCCCAATTAGCCATTCCCTCGGGATTCCGTTCGAGCAACATGTGGGGTTTCGAGACGCGGACTTCCGGAAGCACGATGCGCCCTTTGAAGAGTTCCGGAATTCGGACGGCGAACGCCAGCCGGTCGAGGGTGAACATCTCCGGTTCGCTTCCCCAGGGCGCATTGGCCAGTTCCACGTCGTTGATCGTGAAGCGCGGCGTCCACGACCAGTCGGCGCTCAGATCGCCATTGATCGCGAATTCGCGGCCCAGGGACTTGCTGACCGCCGTGGATAGCGGCTCGCGAAGCCTGTTCAGGTCGAAGAAGGCTATGACGAGAACGATGGTAAGAATCAGAATCCCGATCAGGGCACCGATTCCGATAGCGATCCATTTCAAGACGCGCAGCATAAGCTTTCCCAAGGAAATCGGTTATCGGGCTGATCGGCAACCCGCCTGGTGAAGGCCGATACCGCTCCAAGCTCTTCCCGGATTCCGCTCTCAATGTCCATAGTACCCTCGGCGCCGCGAGCGATTTACACGGTCCGTATCTTTCAAGCCTCGCTGCCGGCGAATCCGCTCGGTCGTACGATGCCTTGCCGGATAGACCTGTCGCCGTCCAAATTCTCTTAAATCGTTATGACCGCCGATCCGGCAAAAAGGTCGTTGGAAAGACGCTTTCCATCCTTAGACAGTACGGATGATTGTTCCCCCACGATTTCGCTATCGACCCGATCCGCCCGCTCACGGAACTTTTGATTTAGTATCGCGTCAATATGATCGTCATCGCCTCGGTACCCCGCATTGGGTGGTGTAAGCCAGGCGTAAGTATCAACGAGATGAATCCGCGTCCTTGGAGATTTCTGGAGACAATCATGTTCAAGCTTTTCCCGCCGAATTCTAAAACCACGGGATCCGCCATCTTGGCCTTGAGCGCTCTAATTTTCTCGGCAACGACACTGGCTGACGAGCCGCCTGTCGAGGCCACATCCGATGCAGTCGAGTATTGCGAATCGCTCGGCATGGTGAGCGGGCACTCGGGCTACGGAAAACATGGCGGCGTGCACTGGGAGCGAGTCGCAAAAGGCCGGGCGCTACGGAAAGCGGACAATCTCGGAGCCACTCATATCGTATGGGAAAGCGCCACCCCTCGCGGTGCATTCAATGGTCATGTGACCGGCAACATCTACGAGTGTGAATGAGTAACCGGCTCCGCGAGAGGTGAAACGCCGCTCGCGGAGCCGATCGCGCAGGTCTTTCGCATCCCGCCGCGCGTTGGGGCAGAGGACTCGATACCGGTATCGAAGAAAATATCCGAACCGTACTCGATCACCGTTATCCGGGAGAGGTCGAAACGCTCTTCATTTTCGACGACGCACACGAACCGGCGCTTCCCTTATTAATCAGGCCCGTAAATACCCTCCTGGTATTTCGGGCCGCCGCCCGGGCCGGTACACGCCCGGCCTGGGCTCACGCGGCTTGTCGCCGCGCCGGGGCATCCCTGTCCCGGATTAACCCGGCCTATTATTTATAGGCCGGGTTAATAGTCGAAAAAGCGCTTGCCGAGCGGAAGCGAGCCGGACAGGCCGTCGACGCGCGAGTCATTTTTTGCGGCCACACGCCGATTCTCAAAACAGACGTCCGCGCCGAATCGTTCGCTGGATACGCCTGTGCGAATGCCGTTCGCTAGCGGTTTTCCAGTCGGCTGAAGGTGGAATCCAGCGCTCTCTTCAGCTTTTCCGCGGCTCCGTTGACCGCCTGCTCGACGCTGTCGGCCCTGTGACTGACCGCTACCGGCTTCAGGCCCGCAGGGCGAGCCTCGAGCAGGCAGCGTATATCGTCTTGACCGATCTTGTGAGCGTTGATGTCACTGAGATGAGCTTCCACCCGGGTGACCCTTTCGCCGAAACGACCCAAAATCGCCGCTACCGAATCCTCGACCCAGTGGGCCAGTTCGTCGCGGCCTTCGATGTTGCTGTCGGTGTTGAACTGAATCTGCATGGACGCGTCCTTTTGCCTAGGCTATCCGGGAACGACCCTCTTAATAGCGATAAATCGCGGCAACCCCGGTCCCGGTGGGCATCCGCTCGGGGGGAACGACGACCACTTGGCCGCCGCTCCTCATGACCCACTCCGCGAGATCGTCGAGCAGATCATCGACCTCGGGGTGAGCCAGATCGTCGAATTCGACCTGTCCGGTCGTGGAATCAATTCGGCCGGGAATCTCGCAGCCGGCGTCGATCAGCAAGCTCGTAACCCGACCGGCTACGGCCGCCTCGGCGACCTGGGCCGGATCGTCGGCACCGAGCCCTTTGGCTTTCGCCGCGCCGAACGCCTCCACCAGCTCGTCCAGCCTTGCCAGATAATAAGGCTCGACCGCCCGCCACGCGCGCTCCCGCAGTTCGTCGGCGGACACCGCGTCCGGATGGACATCGATGCCTTCCTCCAACAGGAACGGGTTATGGCTCACCCGGCGGAAGAGATGATGGTGTTCCGGCAGCGCCGCGAGCACCAAGGGCAAGCCCGAGGGCCGCGAATGATGTTCCAGCACGGCGCGGTCGACGACGCGAAAGAACCGTTCCGCATCAAGGTCCACCTCGTCCTTTCTCCCGCCCTGGCCATGGTGCATCGCCGGACCGGCGGGGCCGGAGCCATAGGTGGAGACGGTCAGGTGCGGCTCGGTCAACTCCTCGCCCAGCGCTTCGATGATGGTGCGCGGGACCTCATCGGCCAGTTCGATTTCGTCCAGTGCGTCGCGATTCCCTTCAAAAAGCTTGATTTCCTTACGATTCAGTCCGAGAACCTGGTAGCGATCGGCCGACTGGAGGATGCGCAGCAGGGGTTTGGTGTGGAAGCTGTCGGCCACTACCGCCAATTCCGGAACCGGCCGCTGCAGCCTATAGGCTAGGAACAAGCCGGGCGCGGCCAGTACGGCTAGTCCATCCAGCGTGTGATTCCAGAAGCCGCGATCGGCGGCCAGGTTTCGAAACGGCTCGATGAGCGCTCGAATCTTTTCTTCCGGATAGGTCCGCCGCAACGAGTCTTCCAAGGCTTTCACCAGGTTCCGAAACCGGATTCGGTCCTGCTGGTTATCCGGATGGGACCGGTGAGTCGGCGCGTACAGCGAGAGGCATGGGGGCCCTTGAACGTCGAAGAAGAGCCCGGTGGGGTAATCATGTGCCGGTGAATCCATAAAGCCTCCGGGGCAAGGCGAAAGTCCTGGAAAATACCCAAGATGAATAAGTATCAATGACCAAGAACGTTCGCCAATCGTTCCCCTGCTTTCAGCCGGCCGCCTTCCGCTGCGATGATTCCCGTTGTTCCGGTCGGCGCGACCTCCCCCGTCTCTCTATAGAGCCTGCCAGACAAACCAGAGTCCCAGACCGAGCGAGCCGAGGCCGAGCCCGGCGGCGGTGAGCCGGCGGCCATGCAGCCGGGTCCACAGCAGCACGCCGGTCAGGCCGAGCACGATCAGTCCGCCGGCCAGCGTGTCCGCCAGCAAGATCCAGCCGACGCCCAACCCGGCGCCGCGGTGCAAGTTGCCGAGCAGGGCGAAGACATTCGCTTCGCCGCGCTTGACAGTGACGAAAGCATTACCTTCCCAATATTCCGCTTGGAGGAAGCGTTGCGGCGTACGCGCGGCGATCTGCCAGCGCGCCGGCTGCCGCACCTCCACGCCGTTCCAGATAACGGTCTTGCCAGGCTCCTGCATGATCTTCGCCTTGTCGGATGGGAACTGCAGCGCTTCTGCTAGCCATAGTGCCAAGGCCTTGGGATCGGCGGGACGCGGTTCCGGCAGCGGCAGCTGTATCACGGTCTGCTCCATCCGGGCGGCCGGAATTTTCAACTTCTCGTGGTGATTGAGCAGAATTCCCGTGGTCCCGAACAAAAACCCCAACGCCGCGCCCCACAGCCCTATCCAGGCGTGAGTGCGGCGCAGCCATTTGAGGAATGCCCCGCGCGCCAGACGCCTAGGGAGGAACAAGTATCCGCCCGAGGGCTTGGAGCGCGGCGAGTGAGCCGGAAGACCGAACTCGGCGGGCTTCATCAGAATCTCACCCGCAGCGCGGCTGTGGCGGCAATCGGCGAGCCCGGCATGATGTTGTTGTTGCTGTGCGCCGAAGCGTAATACTCCTTGTCGAATAGGTTTTCGACGTTGACCTGCACCTGGACATTGTCGTTGACCGTGTAATAGACGGCCCCGTCGAAGCGGAGGAAGCCCGGCAGGGTGACGTTATTGTCGGTGGCCGCGTACATTTCGCTGCGGTATACCGCGCCGAGGCCGACGCCCCAATGAGGGGTAATGTCGTAGCGGTTCCAGAGCGAAACCGTGTGTTCCGGGACCTGGGCCACCTTGTTGCCTTTCGGAGCGCTGGCCGACAAGCTCTCGGTGATTTCGGCATCCTGGTAGGCGTATCCGCCGATCACGCGCCATTGGTCGGTGATGTTGCCGCTCAATCCCAGTTCAATCCCCCGCGTGCGCTGGCCGTCGACCAGGAACGACGCCGCGGGGTTATTGGGGTCGGTGGCGATCGCGTTGAGGCGATCGAGCTGATAAAAGGCCAGGGTCGCCGACAGATCGGGACGGATGTCCCACTTCGCACCCACCTCGTAGTTCTTGAACTCTTCCGGCTCCAACGAGCTATTGGCCAGTGTCAGCGAGGCCAATTGATCGCCCGCTCGCGGCACATAGGCCATGCTGTAGCTCGCATAGATCGAGAGCTCGTCGAACGGCTTGAAGATCAGGCCCCCGCGCGGCGACCAAAGGTCGTCATTGGTGTAGAAAGTCTGGCCGTTGCGGTTGTTGCGGAAATCGACCTCGAAGTTGTCGTAGCGAAGCCCCGCCACGAGTTGCCAGTGCTTGGTGAGCTCGATCTGATCCTGAAAATAGCCCGCCGCGATGGTCGCGAGGCCGTGGTTGTCCGCATCCGTGGCGCTTTGCCGGAAGGTGACGGGGCCGGTATATCTCGGATCCGCCACGGGAACCCTGGCCGATGTCGCATTGGGACCCACCGCCGTGAAATATCCGGTCTGGCGAAAGTTGTCGGTTTCCTGGTGACCGAACTCGGCGCCGGTCAACAGAGTGTGTTTGAACGGTCCGGTTTCGAGCTCGAACGTCAGATCGGTCTGGTTGAAGAAATTCTCGCGCTGGGTCGCGTTGTTGTAGGCCGAGATCGCCACCTGGTCGCCCGCGGCATTGACCGCCCCCGGGAAGATGTTCTGGTAGAACTTGTCGTAGATCGCATAACGGGTGCGGTTGCGGAACTTGATCCCGTTCCCGAAGTCGTGATCGATCAAGGCGTTGAACGCGTCGACTTTCGACCAGGTCGGACTGCGCCTCGGATCGCCGAAAAACGTGGAAACGTCGGTCTCGACCGGGCGGCCCGAGAACGAAGAAATGCCGCGGTCCGCGACACGGTCGTCCTCGTAATGCTCGTAGCCGAAGGTCACTTGGGTCTGATCGCCCAGACGCCAGGACACGGTTGGATTGACGCCCCAGCGCTCGGCATGGAAACCCTCGCGAAAGCTGCGTGAACTCTCCCACATGCTAGTGAGACGAACGGCGAAATTCTCGTTGATGGCTTGGCCGAAGTCCCCGGTTAACCGGAATTTGTCCCAGGAACCGACCTGAAAGCTCGCCTCGCGCGGGTTCTCCCAGTTCGCTTGCTTGGTTACCCGGTTGATCAGACCGCCGGAGCTGCCGCGGCCGAAAATCATCGCGTTCGGGCCTTTCAGCACCTCCACCCGGTCGATGTTGTAAAGATCGCGGAAATACTGGACATCGTCGCGCATGCCGTCGACGTACATATCGCCGGTCGTGGCGTTGCCGCGAAAAATCACCGCATCCCGGTTGCCTTCCCCTTGCGACATCACGACGCCGGGCACGTAGCGGACCGTGTCGGCGATGCTCTGCATGTTCTGGTCCTTGATCAGCTCCTGCGTGATGACGGTGATCGACTGCGGAACGTCGATCAGGGGAGTGTCGGTCTTGGTCGCCGTCGTGGTGCGTTTGGCCATGTAACCTTTCGTGTCGCCGCCCGCCTGTTCCACCTTGCCGACCACTTTGACCTGGTCGAGCGTGGTGAGATCTTCGTCCGCCGCGATGGCGCCATCCGTCGCGCACGCCAGGGCAAGCGCGAGTGGCGTTCCGGCCAACGCCGTGGATTTAAGCCGGTAGTTGTTATTCTTAGTCATGGATGTTTTCCCCAAGTTAACTGGTTCTGTTGGCTGGCTACCTGGCTGGAAAACGGCTGGGTGGCTAATTCGTATGTCAAGGCTTGGCTTCGTTCGGATCGGAGACGAAGCCGATGCGTGTCACGCCGGCATTGGCCGAGGCGGCGAGCACTTCGGCGATGATCTGGTAGGCCGTGGCCTTATCGGCCCGGAGGTGCACCTCGGGCTGAGGCTGCTGCTGCGCCGCCGCCGCGAAGCGCTCGCGCATCCCTGCCCGGTCGATCGCTTCGTTGTTCCAGAAAAGCCGGCCGGCTCCGTCGATCGCCAAATCGACGTGCTCGGCCTGGTCCGTGCTCGGCTGGCTCGCCGCTCTGGGCAGATCGATCTTGACGTTGTGGGTGAGCAAGGGCGTCGTGATCATGAAAATGACCAGCAAGACCAGCATGATGTCGATGAGCGGGATCATGTTGATCTCGGCCGAGGGACGCATGCCGCCCTGCCCTTGGCCGAAGCTTCCGAACGCCATCACGCACCTCCCGCGACGGTCCGGCCGACCGCGGCGCTTCGGTCATCGGCTTCGGTCCCGACGCAATGCGCGCCGGTGGTCAGGAAGGCAAACAGGTCGTGGGCGAAGGCATCGAGCTTTGCCAGCAGCAGCCGATTGGAGCGGGCGAAGGCGTTGTAGGCCAATACGGCGGGAATGGCCACGGCCAGCCCGGCGCCGGTCATGATCAGCGCTTCGCCCACGGGACCTGCGATCTGATCGAGGCTCCCCTGCCCGCTCATGCCGATGTTGACCAGGGCGTGGTAAACGCCCCAAACGGTGCCGAACAAGCCGATGAAGGGCGCTGTGCTGCCGATGGATGCCAGCACGGTGAGCCCCCATTCGAGGGACGCGGTTTCCTCGTCGATGACCCGGCGCATCGAACGCGTCAGGAATTCCGCCGCCGAACCCGCTTCGTTCAGCCGCCCCGCGCCGTGCCGGGCATGATGCCGGGATGACACCAGTGCATGATAGGCGAGATGCGAAAACGGTTCGTCCGGGTGGTGCTCTTCCAATTGCAATTCCACGGCATGCAGGGAAG
>NZ_JBDIVO010000194.1:0-9085 GCF_039794385.1 Methylocaldum sp.
TATAGGCCGGGTTAATAGTATCTTGGTGAGGTCAGCCGGTAGGACGAAGTGAGGAACGACAAATCGGCAGGATTGATGAAAAGTATCCCTGTTTTCCACCCTACCGGGCGCGTCGCGTCCCAATTCTCTCCTGGAGGATTTGTGCCGATCTGCACGGCGGAACAGCCCCCCAGTGTGCGGACAGGGATGGTCCGGCACGAGCCGCATCGTTCTCGATCACAATGCGGCCAGGGCATCGCGCAGACTTCTTACCGGCACGATCTCCAAATTCTTGATGCCCCCTTTCGCGACATTCTTGGCGGGCGCCAAGGCATGGGTGAACCCGTGTTTTGCGGCCTCCTTGAGCCTTTCCTCGCCGTTTTGAACCGGCCTGACCTCGCCATTGAGTCCCAATTCCCCGAATACCACCCAGTCCTTCGGAATGGGACGGTCCCGGTAGCTGGACACGACCGCCAAGGCCACCGCCAGATCGCCCGCGGTTTCGGTAAGGCGCAGCCCGCCCACCATATTGACGAAAACATCCTGGTTGAACAAAGGGATTCCACCGTGCCTATGGAGCACCGCCAACAGCATGGCCAGCCGATTTTGTTCCATGCCCACGGCGACCCGGCGGGGTGACGGCGAATGGGACTCATCGACCAAGGCTTGAACTTCCACCAGAAGAGGCCGGCTGCCTTCGCGCATCACCATCACGACGCTGCCGGGAGCGTCTTCCTCGCCGCGCGACAAGAATAGCGCCGAAGGATTGCGCACCTCTCTAAGCCCGGTTTCGGTCATGGCGAACACGCCAAGCTCGTTGACCGCGCCGAAGCGGTTCTTGAACGCCCGAATAACCCGAAACCGGCTACTCGAATCGCCCTCGAAATAAAGCACGGTATCCACCATGTGCTCCAGCACGCGGGGGCCCGCCAGGGCGCCTTCCTTGGTGACATGACCGACGAGGAATACGGTCGTCGGCGTCTGCTTGGCATATCGAACCAATTGTGCAGCACACTCCCTCACCTGAGCCACGGAGCCCGGCGCCGATTGCAGAATTTCGCTGAACGTGGTTTGGATCGAATCGATGACCAGAACGTCCGGCCGGGCCTCCGATGCAACGGCCAAGATCCGCTCCAGCGAGGTTTCGGCAATGATCTGCACGCCGGCGCAAGACAGTTGCAGCCGCTTGGCGCGAAGGCTTACCTGCCTTATGGATTCTTCGCCGGTCACATAGAGCACCCGCTGGCGTTCGCTCAAGGTAGCGAGGGTTTGCAGCAAGAGGGTCGATTTGCCGATACCGGGATCGCCGCCGATCAGGATGGCGGAACCTGTGACCAGTCCGCCGCCCAAGACTCTGTCGAATTCTTCGATGCCGGTCGGCGTTCTGAAAATTTCTTCCGCTTCGACCTCCGCGAGCGAGACGGGAGACGCGCGTTCGGAGGCCCCTGCATAGCCCGAGAAGCGCGAGGCGGACGGCGCCACCCGATCCTCCACGCCTTCCACCATCGAATTCCAGGAATTGCAGGCCGGACACTGTCCGGACCACTTGGTTTGAGCGTGCCCGCACTCGGTACAGCGAAACACGATCTTCCGGTCTTTGGTACGGCTTACGGCCACGGTTTACCCCCGCTGACCAAAGCGTTCACATCCTGCCGAAAATGCACCGTCACCGCATCGAAGCCGATCTCGCGCATGGCGCCCAAACCCTTATCGAGAGGCATGACGTGATCGGGAGATTCGTCGCTGAAAAGGTGAACGATCCACTGTTCCAAAAGGTCGATGCGGTTAAGCTCGGTAAACGTACGGAAGTATTGCCTTACCTCCTCCTGAGTCGACTGCAGATGGGTCAGGGAATCGTCCAGGGCATAGCGATCGCCGTTGACGAATACCCCTCCCGGCTTTAGAACGCGAAAGATTTCTTCGAGCACTCGGACACGATAGCCATTCAGAAAGTTGTGCAGCGTATAGGCCGAGGCGACGACGTCTATGCTTGCCGACGGCACTCCCTGTAGATAGGACAGAGCATCGTTTTCGACCAGTCGCAGGCGTCCATGCTCCAAAACGCCGGCCAGATTCCGACGCGCTTGGCTCAACATGGTGAATTCGTTGTCGACCGCAGTAATCATCGCATCGGATCGTGCGCGGATGAGATTCATAGTCGTCACGCCGGTGCCGCAGCCGAGTTCAAGCAAATTTAACGATTCCGTCGAAACCTTGGGCGTCCAGCCGGCCACGAACTCGCCGACTCGCCGGCTCATGTCGGCCGCCGCGGGACAAATCCGCTTTAGCATTTCGTATTCTTCCCCGATCGGGCCGGAAAAAAGTTTTTCAGCAGTCACTTCATTCATGATCGATCATTAAGAGTTACAAATTAAGCATCGGTTCACGGTCGATAAACAATGCGGTAAATCGCCCCGGCCTTATCGTCCGATACCAATAGCGCTCCATCGGGCATTTCCAAGACATCCACCGGTCGGCCGAGGACTTCGCCGTTGGGCCGCAACCAGCCTTCCGCGAAAATCTTGTCGTTGACGGGTTTTCCCCCGCGGAATTCGACCATCACGACCCGATAGCCGACGGGCGCACTTCGATTCCATGAACCGTGCTGGGCGACGAAAAGCTGGCCCCGATATTCGGCCGGAAATTGCTTGCCGGTGTAAAAGCGCATGCCGAGCGGTGCGACGTGGGCCGGATACGTCCACGCGGGCGACTCGAATTCGGCGCAGGATTTCCCTTTGCCGAAAGACGGATCGACGATGTCCTTGCCATGGCAATGCGGAAATCCGAAATGCAGCCCCGGTTTCGGCGCATGATTCAGCTCATCGGGCGGCACGTCGTCGCCCATCCAGTCGCGTCCGTTCTCGTTCAACCACAGTTCTTTCGTTTCCGGATGCCAGTCGAAACCGACGGTATTGCGGATGCCGCGAGCATAAATTTCGAAGTTCGAGCCGTCCTTGTCCAATCGCGTCAGCGTCGCGTAAATGTCTTTTTCGGAAAGGCAGACATTGCAGGGAGCGCCCACGGGGGCATAAAGCTTCCCGTCCGGTCCCACTCGCAGATATTTCCAGCCGTGGTGCACATCCTCGGGATAGCGGTCGAAGACGATCTCCGGCTTGGGTGGGTTCGATACCTGCCGCCCGATGTCCTTGAACCTCAGAATGCGCGGAATCTCCGCGACATACAGGTCGCCATCGACATAGGCGATGCCGTTCGGCATGTTCAAGTTCTCGGCCAGCACCTGGACCTGATCGGCTTTGCCATCGCCGTCCCGATCGCGCACTGCGTAAACCTTGCCCTCCTCCATGCTGCCCACATATACGGTACCGTCGTTCCCCAAAGCCAAAGACCTGGCGTTGGGCGTCTGATCGGTGTAGAGCGCGATTCGAAAACCGGGAGGGAGCTTGATCTCGCTCAACAGCGCTTCGGCCCGGACTTCGGCGCAGACCGTCAAACCGAGCGCACACGCCGCGAGCTTCAGCCAAGAATGTTCTCTTACGTCCATACGTCTCCCTCAATGAGCTGAAAGATTCATGAAAGGCTTGGAGGGCAAAATTGTGTTTACGGCGAACGACTTGATTTTTAATGCTTCGCCTCCAAATATGGTAACACCCACGATTTCCATAGGTGACCGACAATCATGCGCATATTTCTCTTTCTGCTCACTAACGCCGCGGTACTGCTTCTGATCAGCATCATTTTCCATGTCTTGGGGCTCGGCAACTTTCTCACCCAGCGCGGCGTTCATCTGAACCTCGACAGCTTGCTCCTGATGTCCGCCATCATCGGCATGAGCGGCTCCTTCATTTCGCTGATGATGTCCAAATGGATGGCCAAACAATCCATGGGCGTCTACGTGATCGAGCAACCGACCAATCAAACCGAGCGCTGGCTGGTCGACACTGTCCGGCGCCACGCGCAGCAGGCCGGCATCGGCATGCCCGAGGTAGGGATTTTCGATTCCCCGGAGCCCAATGCGTTCGCGACCGGCATGAACAAGAACGATGCTCTCGTCGCCGTCAGCACCGGTCTTATGCACCACATGAATGCCGATGAAGTGGAAGCCGTTTTGGGACACGAGATCAGTCACGTGGCCAACGGCGATATGGTCACCCTGGGCCTTATTCAGGGCGTAGTGAATACGTTCGTCTACTTCTTCGCCTCCATCGCGGGCCATCTCATCGACCGGGTGGTGTTCCGCTCGGAAGATGACCGTGGCGGGTATGGACCGGCCTATTATTTGACGCAAATTGTGGCGCAAATATTCCTCTCCATTCTGGCGACGATGGTTGTCATGTGGTTCTCCCGCTGGCGCGAGTTTCGCGCCGATGCCGGCGGCGCGCGCCTGGCCGGTCAGAACAGGATGATCGGAGCCCTGAGGGCCTTGCAGCGAGCCCATGACCATAGAGATTTGCCCGGCGAGTTCGCTGCGTTTGGAATCAACGGCGGTTTAGGCTACGGCTTCAAGAAACTCTTCATGAGCCATCCTCCGCTGGAGGAGCGTATCGCCGCTCTGCAGAATCTGCGCTAACGTAAAGCGCCCTTGCCGCCCGCCCGAGAACCCCATCCGGGCGGGCTTTTTTATCGATTGACCACGGGACTACATCCATGAGCATCGAATGGTCGGACCTACTGAGCGAAAGCGAGGCTACCGCCGATTTTCGGGCAAAGGGCGAAGGATCGGCGTTTTGCGGTTTGGCCGATTTAGGCTTGTTGCGGGTTTCCGGCGTCGATGCGGAGACTTTTCTGCAAGGCCAATCGACTTGCGATATCGCCAGCCTTGGGTTCGACGAATCCGGACTCGGAGCTTTTTGTAATCCCAAGGGCCGCGTCATAGCGAGCTTCCGTGTCCTTCGCCGCGTCGAAGGTTATTACCTCTTTGTGCCGGCCGATTTGGTGGAGGCGATACACAAGCGCCTTCGCATGTATGTGCTGCGCTCGAAAGTTTCCATAGAAAATCCGACGCCGCACTGGGGATTCATCGGGCTTTTCCGGCCCGGCTCCGGGCTTCTCGATGGCCAGGGCGGCGACGTGCTGGCGGTCCGCGTCGACCAAAGCTCCGCGCGCATTCTGATTGCCGCACCGAACGAGACCGCCAAGCGACTCTGGGAAGGTCTCCTGTCGTCATCGGATTACAGCCTGGTCAGTTCCGGTGCGTGGCGCTTGAAGGAAATCGAAGACGGTCTTCCGAGCGAAACGCAGGTGACCAGCGAGGAATTCCTCCCGCAGATGCTCAATCTCGATATTCTGGGCGGCGTCAGCTATCGCAAGGGTTGCTATACCGGGCAGGAGGTCGTGGCACGGACGCACTTTCTGGGGCACCTGAAACGACGGATGTTTCGTCTTCGAACGATCAGCGAGCACGAGCCCAAGCCCGGCGATCCGCTCTATCAGTCCGGCGAAGCCGATGGGCAGCGGGTCGGGCAAGTCGTCGCTGCGGCGCCTGAAGCGGAGCGGAGTTTTCAATTGCTGGCGGTTCTGCCTCTCGACCGCGCTCCAGATGCCGATCTCCGGCTCTTTCGACCCGACGGTCCGGCCGCCGAGTTTCTGACTTTGCCCTATACTTTCGACGTTCCATAACAATAATGCGGATAGAGTTCAGTCAAATATGGACCTAAGAAACGAGCAGGTCTTTCTCGATTACATCAAAGCCGCGATCGAGAACGATAAATTGCAATTGCCCACGATTCCGGAAGTCGCCCTCAAGGTTCGCCAAGCGATCAACAAGGACAACGCGTCGGATGCCGAGATAGCAAAAACGATTTCGTCCGATCCGGCGCTTTCCGCGCGGCTCCTGCAAATCGCCAACAGTCCGCTCTACAGGGCCAGGCAGAAAATCGACAATCTTCAAGCCGCCATCACCCGAATGGGACATAACACCATCCGCAGCTTGGTGATGAATTTGGCGATGAAGCAAGTTTTCAAACCCACTTCCCTGTTGTTGGAAAGCCGTTTTCACGACATTTGGCAACACAGTCTCAATGTCGCCGCCGTGAGCCGCGCTTTGGCGCTGCGCGCCCGTCCGCTGGATCCCGACCAAGCCATGCTTGCCGGGCTTGTTCATCAGATCGGTAAACTGCCGATCCTCGCGTTGGCGGAAAAGTTTTCCGAACTATTGGAAGATGATGCGGTGCTGGAAAACCACCTCGAGAATTTGCACACGCAGATCGGCAAAATCATCATGGAAACTTGGGGGCTCCCCGACAGCTTGAGCCGTGCAGCCTGGGAATATAGGGATTTCGAGAGAGGCGGCGACCCCGCGCCGGATTATGTGGATCTGGTGCAGGTCGCTTATCTGGAAAGCGTGATGGGCACGAAGGCAGCGCCCGATGTCGACCTTTCGGGCGTCCCGGCCTTCACCAAGCTCGGACTCGATCCCGAAATCGAAGTCCTGGAAATCGAAGGCGTCGCCGTCGAGGTCGAAGAAGCACAGCAACTGTTTGCGTAAGCGCAAAGTAGGTCGGCAATCCTTTGCCGACAAACCCGTTTGTCGACCGGCTTTGCGTCGGGAAGGGATTCCCGACCTACATGGCGACACGAGTTCGTAGGCCGGCAATCTTTTTGCCGGCGAGTCCGCCATAGCTAGGCGATTCGACTCAAGGCTGATAACGCGGCGCGGACTCCAGCCATTCATGCCATACCGCCATGCCCACGGCCAGAATCACCGGTCCCACGAATAAACCTATGAACCCGAAGCTGGCCAACCCGCCCAAGACTCCGAACATCACGACCACGAACGGAATGCGGGTGGTGCGGCTGATGACCAGGGGGCGGACCAGGTTGTCAATCCAACTCACGACCAAGGTTCCCCAGAGGAACAACACGGCTCCGGCCCAATAGTCTCCGTTCAGCATCAGCCAAAGGCTTGCGGAAACCCAGACCGCTACCGTCCCGAAAGGGATCAGCGCGAAAAACGTGGTAAATGCGGCGAGAAGGACCGGCGCCCTGATGCCGACAATCCAGTACCCTATTCCGGCCATGACGCCTTGGGCTATAGCCGTCAGTACAATGCCGTAAACGACCGCCTTGACGGTCACTTCGGTGGTGGAAAGGTACTCGTCGGCGCGTTCGCCCAGAGCCAGCAACAACCCTTGACGCACCTCATAAATCAACCGGTGCCCGTCGCGGTAAACGAAAAACATCAAGAATACGGTGAAGAAAAGCTTCGCGCCCAGGTAGCCGACGCCTTCCAACATGCCCACGACTCTACCGGAAAGTCCGGTCAGCCAAGGCAATACATACCGGCGCATCAAGCCCTGCAAGTCCTCGAATTGATCGAATATGAACTGTAGCTCGGCGCCGAGAATGGGAATCTTGCTTAACCATTCGGGCAACTCCGGTTTCTGGTCCAGCCAGGCGGGGAGTCGCTGGAAAAACTCGACCATTTCGGCCTGAAGAATAATGGTCAGGCCGATAAACGGAATGATCAGCAAGGCGGCCAAAAGCAAAGTCATGGTAAGCGCGCTGAGGCTGCTCCGTCCTTCCAACAAGCGCGTTAGGCGAACGTGGAGAGGCCATGTCGCATAAACCAAGATCACGGCCCAGCCGATCGGCTGCAGGAAAGCGCTCATGACCTGGAAGATCAAGAACACCAGTACGGTCAAAAAGACGCCTAGCGTGATAAAGCGCAGAACTCTGTCGATGGTTAGTCTCCCCGACGTGATAGAGGCGGTTCCTTTTCCGTCAAACCTGCCTGTTTGGCTGAAGCCATATGGCCAAAAACATTGCGATACTCAGAAGCTCATGTAGGGCGGAATAGCGTACTCGCGTATTCCGACGTTCCAATCGGCGCATTACGCTAGCGCTAATGCGCCCTACGAAGGCTTCTGATAGCCGCCTTCGCGGCACGATACGCAGAAGCGTTTCTTTTCCCCGTCGAGTCGAAGCGCCGTCAACTCCCCTCCCCACAGGCAGCCGGTATCGATCCCGTAAACATCATCGTCGGCATAAAACCCTAAGGTCGACCAATGGCCGAAAACGATTTCGGCCCCGGCGCTTTTCCGTCCCGGCACCTTGAACCAAGGCATCAGATGAGACGGTTGCGTCCCGGGACCGCCTTTCTCCTTGAAATCGGTACGCCCGTAGCGGTCGCAGTACCGAACGCGCGTAAAACAGTTGGTGATGAAACGCAGCCTGTCCCATCCCTGCAAGGTCTCTGTCCAAAGATCGGGTTGATCGCCGTACATATGCCGAAACAGCTCAACGAAATCATCGCCCTGCAAACAGCTTTCCACCTCCTTGGCATAACGTTCTGCATCCTCCGCACTCCACTGGGGCGGCAAACCGGCGTGAATCAAGTAAAATGCTCCGTCTCGAAACAATAACGGACGGCGGCGCAACCAATCGACGAGGATGTCGCGATCGGGAGCGGTGAGGACATCGGAAAACGTGTCCTTGCGCTTTGTCCTCGACACGCCGTGTGCCACGGCGAGAAGATGCAGGTCGTGATTGCCGAGCACGGTAACGGCCCTGTCCCCCAAGGATCGGATAAACCGTAGAGTCTCCAGAGATTGCGGGCCGCGGTTGACCAAATCGCCCGTGAACCAGAGCCGGTCCTCAGCCGGATCGAAACGGATCTGGTCCAGAAGACGTTGAAGCTCGGCGAAGCAACCCTGTACGTCGCCAATTGCGTATATCGCCATCGATCAGTGCAAGGTTCGCGGAATGGCCAGGGTGAACGACGGTATTTCGGCATCGAAATGCTCACCGTCATCGGCAATCATTTGATATTCGCCTCGCATCGTGCCCACCGGCGTTTCGATCATGGCGGCGCTGGTATAGCGAAAGGATTCGCCCGGAGAAAGATGAGGCTGTTCGCCCACTACCCCTTCCCCGCGGACTTCCTGTATCTTTCCGTGCGCGTCGGTGATGATCCAGTGGCGGGATACCAATTTTGCGGGCACGTCGCCGGCGTTCCGGATGGTGATGGTATAGGCGAACACATAGCGGTTCGTCTCCGGGGAGGATTCGGCTTCCAAATAATCGGTTACGGCGTCGATATCGATACGATACTTGTTGTTCATGGCTTGGACTATGGTTACAGACGATTGTTTTTTTGCCGATAGTTTAAACGGAAGAGAGTTCTTCAAGCACCTTTCGCAACCGCCGA
>NZ_JBDIVO010000195.1:0-9084 GCF_039794385.1 Methylocaldum sp.
CGGAGGCTCGTCGGGAATGGTCACTCCGCGCTCCTTGGCGCGCTCCTTCATACGCTCATGGTGCTCCTTGCGAATTTGCTCGCGCTCTTCAGCCGTCTTAGCGCCGCGCATTCTATCGCGATATTCGGCACGCTCTTGCTCTGTCATCAATTGCTTGCCATAGATTTGTTCCTGTGTTTGCGAACGTTGCTGGCTCCGCTCCTGAGCCTCCGTGACTGCAACGCTCGCGGAAAGCGTTACAACACTCGCGAGAACTACCAGTGTTCGATACGCCATTATTGCCTCCTTTCGCTTGGATTGAGAGAGACGTCCGTCGGGCGTAGGAAATATCCCGGCGGCACCGAGCGCAAACGATGTGTCTCGACTAGACAATCGCTCTTTGATTTTGAACTGAGAGCATCCATCCTCTTTTATGAGCAGAATGCGCGGATCGAAAAAAGCCAATAAGCTCAATCTTCGGCCTCGTGACCCGGCTTACAGAGCACAAAAAATGACGCCGCTCAAACCGAGTTCCAATAGGCATGAGAGACTTTCGACTTTCAGGGTATTTGCACGGCTTGCGTAAAATTCCTCTTATGCGCTACCCTGCTATTGCCGCTCTAACTGTGCCTCCAACATCAGTGCATGCGGCAAGAGACCCGGCAGAAATGTCGGGTCTCTTTTTGCCGGAACAGTTCCATAAAACCCGCGCGGCTTCACGTAGAAAGTCTCTCTTGCCTATATAGACAGAATTCCCGCCTCGATTCCGTCAAGTTTCGCAAAAATCCTTTGAAACTTATTTTTTCGCACCCCGGCCGGTAGCTCGTGCGAGTCGCAAAGGATAAGGACGGGTCGACTGCAGCTCTTTCCACCGCATCGAGATCTTCTGCTTCGACAAGCAGGATCGCTGCCTGTTTCGACCTGTCACACGAGGTAACCGCTTTCGGTATAATGCGCGGCAAACTAAACAATCATCGTCTACCAGCTCCCTGGTAAATATTCGAGCCGAGTTGTCCTTTCCAGCATTTGCTGCTCTTTTCGATGGATGGGTGCCCGGCGCTTTTCCGACGAGATCCGCTCTTGGGGAACACGGCGTTTTGGAGAAAATGAATGAATTGGTTGATTCTTGTCGGGATCGCCGCTCTTGCTGCCTTGCTGCTGTTCGTCCGAAGCTCGTCGAGATCGTCCGAAAAGGCACGAAAATCCGCATATCGCAGAGAGGATTTTCTGTTTTCGTCCGAAGAACGGGTTTTCTTTTTCGCCCTAAAACAGGCCGTCGGCGACGACTATGAAATTTTTGGCAAAATTCCCGTAATCGAGCTCATTTCCCAACGCGACGAAGGTGCAAGCGATGGCGCAAGAAAAGCCTTCGAGCAAGTTGGCGACCGATGTTTCGATTTTGTCCTGTGCGGTAAAACCGATCTATCCGTCGCTTGCGCTTTGGAACTTTACGAACATTCCGTATCCGGAAAGCGAACCGCCGCAACACCGGCTGATCCCTTAAGAGCGGTCTGCGACGCCGCTGGTCTGCCTTTGGTGCGAATCGAAGCCGGACCGTTTTACGACGCAATGGAAATCAAACAAAGCATTGCTTCGGCTGTCCGCAAGGAGCCCTTGTATCTGGTCGAATCGGACGGCCGTAAGGAGCCTCGAATTTCCAGTATCGAAGACATCGAGTTCGACCCATGATGGTTCTCTACGGCATTCGAAACTGCGATACATGCAAGAAGGCGCGCGCCTGGCTAGATGCGCGCGGCCTAATCTACCGTTTCCACGATTTCCGGGAGGACGGATTGGAGTTATCCGTCCTCGAAGACATCGAACGCGCTCTCGGGTGGGAATTGCTCCTTAACCGACGGAGCACAACTTGGCGCCAGCTCTCCGATGCCGACCGGCTGGATCTAAACCGCGAAAAAGCGCTGCAATTGATGGTTCGGCTCCCGACACTGATCAAGCGGCCGGTATTGAAAGCAAACAATAAAATTTTGAGCGGATTTTCGCCGGAGCAGTACGAAAAGACACTATGAGCGATACCTTGGATTTGACCGTCGAGCTGATTCGGCGCCCTTCGGTTACGCCCGACGATGCAGGCTGCATGGATTTGATCGCTGCCAAGCTGGAACCCTACGGTTTCAAAACCGAGTGGCTCAATTTCGCCGATACAAGAAACATCTGGCTGAGGCGAGGCGAATCGGAACCCTTGCTCTGTTTTCTGGGCCATACCGATGTAGTGCCCGCGGGTCCTTCGGAGGACTGGAACTCGCCGCCCTTCGAACCCACTATTCGCGACGGTCAGCTCTACGGAAGAGGCGCGGCGGATATGAAAAGCGGCATCGCCGCCATGACCACGGCGCTGACGCGATTCGTCAGCAGGTACCCCAATCATAAAGGCTCGGTTGCCCTGCTTCTCACCAGTGACGAGGAAGGCGCGGCGACGAACGGTGTGGTCAAAGTCATCGAAACGTTGAAGAATCGGGATGAAAAAATCGACTGGTGTCTCATCGGCGAGCCCTCCAGTTTCGTTTCGCTAGGGGACGTGATCCGTATCGGTCGCCGCGGATCGCTATGCGGCGTCCTGCGCATATTCGGCGTGCAAGGCCACGTGGCTTACCCGGACAAAGCGGAAAATCCGATTCATCGATTCGCGCCCGCCTTGTCGGAGTTGACCAGCGAGGTCTGGGACCAAGGCAACGAGTATTTTCCGCCCACCAGTTTCCAGATATCTAATATTCAGGCCGGAACCGGCGCCGAAAACGTGATTCCGGGACGGCTCGAGGTCCTGTTCAACTTCCGTTTTTCGACGGCATTGACGGAGGATCAGATAAAACAGCGCGTTCACGCCATCTTGGACAAACACGGTTTGCGGTACGAGCTGAACTGGCGGCTATCCGGCGCGCCCTTCCTGACGCCCCAACCGGAACTGATCGAGGCCACGCAAAAGGCGCTTGAAACAGTTCTTATGCGACGCGCAAGTCCGGACACCGGCGGCGGCACCTCCGACGGGCGTTTCGTCGCGCCGACGGGAGCACAGGTCGTCGAACTGGGACCGATCAACGGCAGCATTCACAAAGTCAACGAACACGTACGTATCGAGGATATCGACAAGCTTTCAAAGGTTTACGAGCAGGTGCTCGTTAACCTGCTTGCTTCTTAGAGGATAGAGACCCAATCATGGAAAAAGACCTGCAATCTCCCCTGGTCAGTGCGGAATGGCTCGCTAAGCACCTTCATACCTCCGACATCGTCATACTCGATGCCACATTTTTCCTTCCCAACCAAGGGCGCGATGCAGAGCAGGAATATTTCGCTGCGCATATTCCGGGAGCCCGATTCTTCGATATCGACGCCGTTGCCGACCAAGGCAATTCGCTGCCGCACATGCTGCCCTCCCCCGAGTTCTTTGCCGCATCGGTCGGTCAACTGGGCATCGCTAATCAGACCCATGTCGTCGTTTACGACAACAACAGCTTCATGGCTTCGGCCCGAGTCTGGTGGACCTTCCGCGTGTTCGGCCATGATCGAGTGTCGGTTCTGGATGGCGGACTGGAAAACTGGAAAGCGAAGGGATTCCCCGTCGATACAAGCCGCGTCACCGCCGAAACCCGACCGTTCAAGACCACGTTCGACCCTAGCTTGGTCCGGAATCTCGACGAAATGAAAGCACTGATCGGCAGCACCGCGACGCAAATAATCGATGCCCGCTCGCCTGGGCGATTCGCCGGTAGGGAACCCGAACCTCGTCCCGGCATTCGGTCGGGCCATATTCCCGGAAGCAAGAACCTTTTCTTCAAGAGGCTGGTCGACGAGTCGACGCAGTGTTTGAAGCCCGCTGCCGAGATCCGAAAAGAGTTCGAGGATGCCGACACCGATTTCGAGAAGCCGATCGTCACCACATGCGGAACAGGCGTAACCGCATCGGTACTCGCTCTCGGCTTGTATTGTCTCGGTCGTGAATCCGTCGCCGTCTACGATGGTTCATGGACCGAATGGGGCGGTCTAAGCGACACCCCTGTAAGCGTCGGCTAGTAGTCTCGAAAGCGGCCAATTCGGATCGATAGGACGTTTTTTGACCTCCCTTTCGTCACTCTATGCGAATCAGTCGAGCGATAGAACGAAAATCCGACTATTTTTATCAAGTTCCAACATCTGAGATAATGGCCGTTCGCTCTCAATCGAAGCGTTGGAATCGTCCGTCGGATACGCCGATATGGCCAAAAAGAACCTGAATTTCGAAGAGGCCCTGGCCGAACTGGAGCAATTGATCGAGCGTATGGAACAAGGCAGCCTTCCCTTGGAGGAATCGCTAAAGCTGTTCGAGCGCGGGGTTCAATTGACCCGTTTCTGCCAAAAAGCTTTGAAAGAAGCTGAACAAAAGGTCCAGATTTTGCTGGAAGAAAACGGAGAACCTACCTTAAAGCCCTTTGCCGATGAATCTTGAAACCGATTTGAATCACTTCATGCAGATCTGCCAGGCACGGGCAGAATCGGCCTTGGATCTCAGGCTGCCGGCGGCAAGCCGAATGCCCGAGCGTTTGCATCAAGCGATGCGCTATTCCGTCTTGGGAGGCGGAAAAAGGCTGCGTCCTTTGTTGACGTATGCGACCGGGCAAACCGTCGGGGTTCCCTGGGAATGCCTCGATGGCCCCGCCTGCGCCGTGGAATTCATCCACGTCTATTCGCTGATCCACGACGATTTACCCGCCATGGACGATGACGATCTGAGGCGCGGCAAACCGACCTGCCACATCGCATTCGATGAAGCAACGGCGATCCTGGCAGGAGATGCCCTGCAAGCGCTGGCTTTTCACGTTCTGTCCCACGATCCGTCCATTGCGGTGCCTGCCGGTAGCCGGCTTGCGATGATCGAGACCTTAGCAACGGCGAGCGGATCGTTCGGCATGGTCGGCGGTCAAGCCATAGACCTCGATTCGGTTGGAAAAACTCTGGATCTGCCAAGCTTGGAGAATATGCACATTCGAAAGACGGGAGCCCTGATTCGCGCCAGCGTCAAACTGGCGACTCTGGCGAATCCGTCGCTCGATGGTGACATCGCCGAAAAACTGGACCATTACGCCAAGTGCATCGGCCTGGCATTCCAAATTCAGGACGACGTCTTGGATGAAGAAAGCGATACCCAGACTTTGGGCAAGACCCAAGGCAAAGACCGGGACAATAACAAGCCCAATTACCCCGCACTTTTGGGATTGGCGGGCGCGAAGCAAAAGGCGCGCGAGCTGCATGAAGAGGCTTTGGACACGTTATCCGGTCTTGGTGCCGAGGGCGAAATCCTGCGTGCGCTGTCGCTTTTCATTATCGAACGGCGCGCCTAAGCCCTTACGGCGAAAGCTATATCGCTTCCTTGAAACGGCATCCGCAGAACAAACTATCCTTGAAAGCTAAAACTTCGAGTTTCATAATTGGTCGGCTCATGCCTGATTCAGGATCATCTTTTACCCGCGAATAAGCCTGGTTTGAAGCCTCACAACATCAATGAATAAAGCGAACGAATACCCTCTCCTACAAACCGTCGGCAGTCCCGCGGACTTACGCGCCCTACCCGAAGATCAATTACCTCAACTCGCTGAGGAACTGCGCGCTTTTTTGCTGGATAGCGTAAGTCAGTCGGGCGGTCATTTGGCAGCCGGATTGGGTGCGGTCGAACTCACCATCGCGTTGCACTATGTCTTCGACACGCCTGAAGACAAGCTGGTTTGGGATGTGGGCCACCAGGCTTATCCCCACAAGATCTTGACCGGCCGCCGCGAAAGGTTGCTTTCCATTCGCAAGAAGAACGGACTCTCCGCATTTCCGAATCGGGATGAAAGCCCTTACGACTGTTTCGGCGTCGGTCACTCGAGCACATCGATCAGCGCGGCGCTCGGAATGGCGATTGCCGCGTCGCTTCGTAAGCGCGACACTCATGCCGTTGCTATCATCGGCGATGGCGGCTTGACGGGCGGCATGGCGTTCGAAGCGCTTAACCATGCCGGCGTGCTAGACGCCAATCTACTCGTCGTCCTCAACGACAACGAGATGTCCATATCGCCCAATGTTGGAGCGCTCAATAATTATCTGGCAAGGCTTCTCTCCAGCAAGTTCTATTCGACGGTGCGGCAGGGCAGCAAGCAGATTCTGATGCGAAGCATGCCCAGCGTATGGGAGCTCGCGCGCCGCGCCGAAGAGCACGTCAAAGGCATGGTCGCCCCTGGGACCTTGTTCGAAGAATTGGGTTTCAACTATATCGGACCGGTCGATGGCCATAATCTCGATACGTTGATTCCGACCTTGCGTAATTTGCGGGATTTGCCCGGTCCCCGGTTTTTACACGTCGTCACCAAGAAGGGCAAAGGGTATTTACCGGCCGAGAAAGACCCGGTCGCTTACCACGGCGTTTCCTCCTTCGATCTCAGCAAAGATCATCTGCCGAAGTCCAAACCGGGAAGCCCGAGCTTCACCGAAGTATTCGGACAATGGCTGTGCGACATGGCGGCAAGGGATAATCGCCTGCTCGGTATCACGCCTGCCATGCGGGAGGGCTCCGGGCTCGTGGAATTCTCGACTCGGTTTCCGGACCGTTATTTCGATGTCGGGATCGCCGAGCAACACGCGGTAACCTTGGCCGCCGGCCAGGCCTGCGAAGGTTACAAGCCGGTAGTTGCGATTTATTCGACCTTCTTGCAGCGTGCCTATGATCAACTCATACACGACGTAGCGCTTCAGAATTTGCCCGTCCTGTTCGCCATCGATCGCGCCGGGCTGGTTGGCCCCGATGGACCGACTCACGCCGGAAGTTTCGACATAAGCTTCATGCGCTGCATTCCGAATATGGTGATCATGGCGCCGGCCGACGAAAACGAGTGCCGGCAGATGCTTTTCACCGGATTCCAGCATAATGGTCCCGCTGCTGTCCGTTATCCCCGAGGCAAAGGTCCCGGCGTTTCGGTTGTCGCTGAGATGACCGCTCTCCCGATAGGTAAAGGTGAAATCCGGCGTCGCGGCAAAAGGATCGCGATACTCGCTTTCGGGACTTTGCTCGCCCCCTCGATCGAAGCCGGAGAAAGAATTGACGCTACCGTGGTTAACATGCGTTTCATGAAACCGCTGGACGAAACGCTGATTCTGGAATTGGCGAAGACTCATGAAATATTCGTGACGGTCGAAGACAATGCCATCGCCGGAGGGGCCGGCAGCGGCGTCAATGAACTACTGCAATCTCGCCAATGTTACGTTCCCGTACTCAATCTCGGTCTGCCGGACCAATTTCTCGATCAGGGCAGTCGCGAAGAATTACTGGCGCTTTGCGGCCTGGATTCCGATGGCATCACGGAAACCATCGAGCAGTACGTGGGAAACCTCGATGCCCTGAAGCCGGCTTCGCCCCGTGTTACGGTGGCCACGCGAGGCCTATGATATGGAAAAGCTCAAAGCGGCCATCCGGGATATTCCGGATTTTCCAAAGCCGGGCATTCTCTTCAAGGACATCACGCCTCTAGTCAAGGATCCGGTCACATTGAGGTTGGCGGTGCACCATTTGTTGCACCCATACCTCGGCCGGGAAATCACTGCGGTCGCCGGCATGGAAGCGCGCGGCTTTATTTTTGGCTCGTTGGTCGCCTGGGAGTTGGGCGTAGGGTTCATCCCTCTTCGAAAACCCGGAAAACTCCCTTATGACGTGCAAACCATTAGTTACGACCTCGAATATGGATCCGCTGCGCTCGAGGTGCATATCGATGCGTTGGGTCCCGAAGACAAGGTTCTCTTGGTAGACGATCTGTTGGCTACCGGTGGCACGGCTAAAGCCAGCTGCGAGCTGGTCGAGTCTTTGGGCGCGGAAATCGTCGGTTGCGCGTTTGTCGTGGAGCTCGATGAGCTGAAAGGACGGGATAAATTGGAACGATACTCCGTCCATTCACTCTTACACTATTAATTGCGCAACAACGCTGTCATTAACCGGTGAGCATACTTCGTACGGCGCATTTCTTCTGTCCGACAATGCCGTGGCTTCATTCTTATCAGTGAAAATAGTGCCTGCGTCCGTACCCAACGGCGTGCCCAAGCGGCCGAGATTCAGATGAGCAGCGCCGGGCACATCGGGAGCACGGATGCGCCGTCAAGCCGAAAAACGGTGGTCGCGCGTATCCTCCACATCACCGACTTTCACTTTCTTGCCGAACAAGGCCAAACATTGCTTGGGGTGGAAACCGAGCTGAGTTTTGCGGCTGTTGTCGAACGCGCCAACCAGACCCCTTGGCGACCGGACCTGGCTCTCCTGACGGGCGACCTGGTTCAGGACCCGTGTGTTTCAAGTTATCAACGGCTTAAACAACGGCTTACCGCTTTGAATGTTCACTGCTATTGCCTTCCGGGTAATCATGACGATCCTCGGCTCATGTCAGAACTTTTGCCGTCCGAGAATGTTCATGTCAGCCCGCAGATACTCCTGGACAAATGGCAGATCATTTGTCTGGACAGCACCATCAGCGGCAAGCCTAACGGGCGCTTGTCAGATGAACAGCTTCGCTTACTCGAAATTTCGCTGACCGAACACTCCGACCGTTATGCCCTTATCGCGCTTCACCATCACCCTATCCCCAGCGGCAGCCTGTGGATGGATACCATGGTGCTGGAAAATGCGGACGAGTTTTTGACGATAACTCAGAAATACCCTCACGCTCGAGTCGTCGTATTCGGCCACGTACATCAAGCGATGGACGAGGTATACGGACGGCTGCGTCTACTCGCCTCCCCTTCAACGTGCTTTCAGTTCAAACCCCTAAGTCCGGATTTTGCCGTCGACCGGGCTCCTCCAGGCTACCGATGGATTGAGCTTTACGCCGACGGAACGATAGATACCGGCGTGGAGCGGCTCGCTGAGATGCCGGCAGGTCTGGAGTTCACGTCAAAAGGATATTGACGGCATTACTGGTTTGCATTGAACTGCTAAAAGCGAAAGGAAAGTTCCAGCGCGAATAAATCCCAGTCCGGGTCGAGTTTTTGTGGATCCGGATTCTCCGTGTCCGCAAGCCAGCCGGTGCCGTGTACACGATGATACTCCGCCCGCGCCATCCAGTTTGGGGTAATGTCCCAACGCAGACCGACCGTCCA
>NZ_JBDIVO010000196.1:0-9076 GCF_039794385.1 Methylocaldum sp.
AAACGGAAAGCGGAGCTCGAAGCCAAACAGAAAGCCGAAGCGGAAGCGAAGCGAAAAGCCGAGCTGGAGGCAAAGCGGAAAGCCGAAGAAGAAGCGCGCCGGAAGGCCGAAGCCGAGGCGAAACGGAAGGCCGAGGAAGAGGCCCGCCGGCTACAGGCGGAGCGCGAATTGGCATTGCGCGAGCAGCTCGAGGAAGAACACCGAGCCGCGATGGAACAGCAAGCCAAGAAAGCGGCGAGCGACTGGGCGAATACGTACATCAAGCCGAAAGTTACGCGCTCATGGCTTCGTCCGCCGTCCGCCAAGAGCGGGCTGTCCTGTATAATTCAAGTCCGCTTGCTGCCGGGCGGTGAGGTGGCTGATGTCCAAGTGGTCAGCAGTAGCGGCGACTCCACGTTCGACCGATCCGCCGAGGCTGCCGTGCGCAAAGCATCGCCTTTGCCATGGCCTTCTGACCCGAAGGTGGCGGAACAACTTCGAGCATTTAAGTTCACATTCAAGCCCGAATAATTCTTGTCCAGGTGTTTGATGAATAGACGATTTCGCAGCGTTTTCTTTTTGAGCGTCTTTCTCACGCTCTTCAGTGGTTGGGCGCGCTCCGAGCTAAACGTGGAAATTACTCAGGGCGTCGAAGGCGCCATGCCGATCGCCGTGGTGCCTTTCGGTCAGCAGATTTTGCCGGGCGACAACATCGGCAGCATCATTGCGGCTGATCTCGCACGTAGCGGACGTTTCAAACCTTTGCCGGAAAGCGAAATGCTGGAAACGCCGACGTCGCCGGAGCAGGTTCGATTCCGCACCTGGCAAGTGTTGGGGCAGGATCATCTGGTCATAGGGCGGGTACAGCCCGGTGCCGGCAGCCAGTACGAGGCCGAGTTTTTCCTGTACGACTCGATAAAAGGTACGCTGCTGACCAGCGCCAGAATCCCGTTCAATGCGCCGGAGACGCGCCGCACCGCGCACCGTATCGCCGACATCATTTATCAGCAGTTGACCGGCGAGCCCGGCGCGTTCGCTACTCGCGTGGCGTACGTAACCGTGACCGGCAGCGGCCCTCGCGATCGGCAGTACCGTCTCCAAATCGCCGATACCGACGGGTATAACCCGCAAACCATCATCAGCTCGGTCGAACCGATCATGTCCCCGGCCTGGTCGCCGGACGGCAAGCGGATCGCTTACGTGTCGTTCGAGAACAAGACCTCGGCCATCTTCATCCAGACCCTTGCGACGGGCGAACGTCAGAAGGTGTCCGACGCGCCCGGCATCAACGGGGCGCCGGCCTGGTCTCCGGATGGCTCTCAATTGGCCATGACCCTCTCCAAGGATGGCAACCCTGATGTTTACGTGATGAATTTGGCGTCCCGCTCTTTGCGCCGAATTACGGATCATATCGGCATCGATACCGAGCCGAACTGGTCGCGGGATGGCGGGAGCATCGTATTCACTTCGGATCGAGGCGGGAAGCCGCAGCTCTATCTCGTGTCTTCCTCCGGCGGGCCGGCGCAGCGCTTGACCTACGAGGGAGAATACAATGCGCGCGGAGTGTTCTCGCCCGACGGACGCAGCATTGCGATGGTCCACGGCAATGGCGGCGACTACCGGATCGCCGTGATGGATTTGCAGACCCGTACATTGCGCGTGCTAACCAAGGGGCGTCTGGACGAATCGCCGGGTTTTGCGCCTAACGGGAGCATGATTCTTTACGCCTCGAAGAGCGGCGGAGTAGGGCAGTTGGCAGCCGTTTCGATAGACGGCAGGGTTCAGCAGAGCCTTCGTATCGACAGCGGACAAGTGCGCGAGCCGGCGTGGTCCCCGTAAGGCGGCGTTGGCGGGTTTCGTGAGAAGGGCGGAAGCTTAGAAAAAACAGTAGGTCGATTTTTATCTTGCTAGTGGGGAAAACAGATGAAACTTGTCAAGACTGCATTGGTTGTCGCTATGATGTCTCTTGTCCTTAACGGTTGTAGCTCGAAAGGCGGCGTGCAAGAGGAGGCCGGCGCCGAAGCGGGCATGGAGGGCGGGCCCGGCGGCCCGCAGATCAGCAAGTACGGCGAAGGCACGGATGGCGGCGCATACGGTCCGGGCGGCGCCGGTTACGGTCCGGGTGCGGGCGGGACCGGCGATCCGATGCTGGATGATCCGTCCAGTCCGTTGTCCAAGCGAGTCATCTACTTTATGTACGATAGCTACGAAGTGCTGCCGGAGTATCAGCAGGTCGTCAGTGCTCATGCGAATTATCTGGCTTCCCATCCGGAGCGCAACATCATTCTGGAAGGACATGCGGACGAGCGGGGCTCTCCCGAGTACAACATCGCGTTGGGCGAGCAGCGGGCCAAGGCCGTAGCCAAGATGATGCAGTTCCAGGGCGCTAATGATGGCCAGGTCCAAGTGGTCAGTTTCGGCGAGGAAAAACCTGCCGTATCGGGTCACGACGAATCGGTTTGGCAGCAGAATCGTCGGGTGGAAATTTCCTATTCGGGACGTTAACCGTATGCATCTAAAAAAGCCGGTTTTCACATTGCTGTTTTTGGGATCGCTGCATGCGACGATTTCGAGTGCCCAGCAGTACGACCAGATATACGATCGAAGGTACGATCAAAATCAAACCGGCTACGGGGTGGCTACCCTCGAGGAGCGCGTCTCTCAGTTGGAGAAGCGTCTCTCGGGAAACACCTTGATCGAAATGTTCAATCGGATGGAGCAGTTGCAGGCTGAAGTCCTCAAGCTCCGCGGGGAAAACGAGGAGCTTGCCCATCAGCTCGAAGAGCTGAAAAACCAGCAACAGGCTATGTATACGGACTTGGACCAGCGTATGCAGCAGTTGTCCGCCGGCGGTTCCGCTGCGCCGCAGGCGCCCCTCGATCAGTCCGCTTCGCCCGATGGCGCGGCCCCGACGGAAGCGACCGCGTCTCAGGCACCGGCGCCACAAGCGCCCGTTTCGCCTGGCGATCCGGGAAATCGCCAGGCGGCCTATCAAAAGGCTTTCAATACATTGAAAGAAGGAAAATATCCGGAAGCGGTCAAGGAATTCAAAAACTTCATCGCGGCCTATCCGACCGGCGAATACGCGGACAATGCGCACTACTGGCTTGCGGAAGCGTATTATGTCAGCCGTGATTTCAATACTTCGCGCGACATTTTCCGGAAACTGATCAAGGACTTTCCACAGAGCAGCAAAGTGCCGGACGCTCTGTTGAAAATCGGTTTCATCGAGTACGAAACCGGCCAGAAGGCGAACGCGAAGGAACTGCTGACCGAGGTCGTCAAGCGTTATCCCGATTCCAGCGCCGCAAAGATGGCGGAGAAACGGCTGGATAAGCTACGGCAAGAAGCAAAGCGCTGATTTTTGGCAGCGCCTGATTAGTGAATCAACTTCGAGTAACCGAAATCTTCTACTCCCTGCAAGGGGAGTCCCGCACCGTTGGATTGCCGACGGTCTTCGTCCGTTTGACGGGATGTCCGTTGCGTTGCGTGTATTGCGACACGGCTTACGCCTTTACCGGCGGCCAAAAGATGTCCATCAACGAAATCGTGGCTGAAGTTGGGACCTACCATCCGGGTTATGTGACCGTCACAGGGGGCGAGCCGTTGGCGCAGCGCGGGTGTCTCGTCTTGCTGGATGCGCTGGTCGAGAAGGGCTATGAGGTTTCGCTGGAAACCAGCGGGGCTCTGGACGTGTCGGATATCAACCCGAAAGTCGTCAAGGTTCTGGACCTCAAGACGCCCTCGTCCGGCGAAGAGTCGAGGAATCTCTATCGCAACCTGGACTATCTCGATCGGAAGGATCAGCTCAAGTTCGTCATCATGAACGAGGCCGATTATCAATGGGCAAAGGCCAAGATGGAGGAATACGGCTTGTCGGATCGTTGCGAAGTGCTCTTCTCGCCGGCCATGGGCGCGCAAGATCCTGCGGAGCTTGCCGACAAGATTTTGCGCGACCGTTTGCCGGTTCGTTTCCAAGTACAGCTACACAAGATCCTCTGGGGCGACACACCCGGACGGTGATGACGACGATGAAAAAAGCGGTTGTTTTGCTCTCCGGCGGACTCGATTCGGCGACGACTCTGGCTATCGCGAAGTCGCAAGGATACGAGTGTTACGCCCTCAGTTTCGATTACGGACAGCGCCATGGCGCGGAGCTCCATGCCGCCCGGCGCGTGGCGCAGAGCTGCGGCGCGATCGAGCACAAGATCATCCGAATAGGTCTCGGCGAGTTCGGCGGCTCGGCGCTCACCGACACCCGCATCGCCGTGCCGGAGACTCCGCAGGAAGGCATTCCGGTCACTTACGTACCTGCGCGGAATACCGTCTTTCTCGCATTCGCCCTCGGCTGGGCGGAAGTCTTGGGCAGCGCGGACATTTTCATAGGCGTGAATGCCGTCGACTATTCCGGCTACCCCGATTGCCGGCCGCAGTATATCGAGGCTTTCGAGCGTCTGGCGAACTTGGCGACCAAGGCCGGTGTCGAGGGGAAGCATTTCAAGGTACATGCGCCGTTGATCACGCTCAAAAAGGCCGAAATCATCCGCATCGGGACAGATTTGGGCATCGATTATGCTTTAACGGTGTCATGTTATTCGGCCGACGATGAAGGGCGAGCCTGCGGTTCGTGCGACTCGTGCCGATTCCGAAAAATCGGTTTTGCCGAAGCCGGTATTTCAGATCCGACGCGCTATAAATCCTAAAGATCGAATGGTTCGGCTTCCGCTATTTGCCCGGCATTTTGCCGCTGAGCGAATAGGCGAAAGCGATCACTTCGGCCACCGCAAGATAGAGTTCCCGCGGAATTTCATTGCCCAGCGGGACCTTGGCCAACACGTTCGCCAAACCCTCGTCCGCGTGCAGCGGAATATTGTGTTGCCGCGCCCGCTCTATGATCTGCTCCGCGACCGCACCTTTGCCCTTTGCGGTCACGCGCGGGGTGCTCTCTCCGTCGTAATGCAGGGCGACGGCGATATCGGGAGGATTGACCAGCCGGGTCATGCGCGGAGATCCAGGATCGGCGGGGAGGGATTTTCGGAGCGCGGCGAATCGGGCGGTCGATCCAGCGCCGTCAGTTGACCTACGGCTAGCCCTGCGCCATGCAGTCGCGCTCTAAGACGTTCGCACTGCTCGCGGATGAGGTCGGATGTCGTTGCCGTGTCGCTCCACAAATAGGTGTCGATCCGGTCGCCCTTCAAGACGACGCGCGCACAGAACGTCCCGAGCCCCGGCGGGTGCAATTCCAGCGTAAGCGACCAAGAGTCGGGACTCTCCGCGCTGCCGGGCTTCGCATCCTTGGTTATCAGCAGTTTTGCCGCGTCCTTATGCTGTCCATCGGTAAAAGGGATTTCCACTTGCCAAACGGATGGCGCGGCATCGTTCCTGGGCAGTGACGCAAGCTGATCCATGACCACCCTGGCGATTGCGGCTTCGACTTTTTGCGCGATACGTTCGGCTCCGCGTTCATTCCCCTGCACGAGTTCGTTCTGTTCGTCCGGTGACGGAAGAGTCTTGCGGCGTGCGGTGGATAATTCGTGCTCCGGGGTGCGCGGCGTCGCGAGCTGCGAGTCTCCAGGCAGTTTCGGTGAATCCTTTTCGCCGCGCTCCGCAGTTCGCGCGATTCGCTCATCCGCGAGCGCGATATCTTCGGATGTGCCGGCGTCTTCGAAACGAAACTCGGTTAGTTCCGCTTGCTCTTCGGCATCGGCGCTGAACGGTCGGGTTTGAATCTCTCCTCCGTCCGCCGTAGTGCGGGGCGTATCGGGGATAGCGTCCGCACTGGTCCGAAGCACCTTCAGCCTATCGAGAACTCGGAGCAGTTGCGCTTTGAAATCCGAATCGGCGAATTCGGCCGACGAATCGGCATTGTCGGCGAGCTTCGCTTCAAGAAATATCCCCGAGTTCAATAAACCTTTTTCCAAGCCCTCGGGTGTCGCCAACTCGGATTTTTTCGGGATCGAGGCCAACAGATTTTCTAAAGCTTGTGTGATCGGGACGGGCAACGGGGACGTTTGTCTGGCCTGCGCGACTAGGCGGTGGAGTTCCTGGATCACATCGGCGAGCGGTTCCTGTTTCGGCAAGAACAGGCGTAAAGCCTGCTGAACCGTCGATTCCGGCACATCGGCGCCGGAATCGCGCGGCACGATGCGAAGCTCGGGCGTGGTGCCGAGCTTGACCACCTCGAGTTCGAGTATCTGCCCCGGCTGGAGGTTCGCGCTGCTGTTTGCCGTAAGAGTGCGGCCGCCGGCGTCGAGTCGGAGAAGGAAGCTGTTGTCCTTGAGTTGTGTCTCAACGACCGCTCGAAGAATGTCCCCGAGCTTTAGCGGCTGCGCCCCGGCTTGAAGCAGGGGAGTCGTCGGGACGCGGACAGGCAGCCGGATTTCCATTTGTGTCAACGTGTAAGCATTTGCTGAATCTGCAAAATTTCTTCCTTGGCAAGACCGAGCACGTCTTTGCTCAAATCCGTCGCCGCTTGTCCCTCCATGAGTTTGCGATAAGCCGGAATTTCATCCATGCGGGGGTATTTGTGGATCTGCAGCGTGCCGACGAAGCTGTGGAGCTGGGACAGAATGACCAGATCCGTATAATCCGGAGCGCCGGGGTGATCGCGAAACCAATTTTCGGCGTGGACCGTCACATCTTCGAAATCCGGAGGAAAATTCCACTTCCGTAAGATCATCGCGCCTACGGGGGCGCGCAAGGTTTGTATCGCCTGGTCGAGATGGCGGGGATCGGCGATCAATTCCGGATGCCGATCGGCGAAGGTGAGCACGGGAACGGTGCCGATATCGTGAACCAGCGCAGCCAGCATCGCCCGATCGGGATCGAACCCCCTGGTCTTATGGGCGAGCACGGCACAGATGGCGGCGACGTAGCTGCTGTGCGCCCACAGTTCATGCATCCGTTTCCGGATCTGGGACGACTTGGCGATAAACACCGCTTTCAAGGAAAACGTGGTGATCAAGTGCTGCGCCGCTTTGAGCCCGAGTCGCGTCAGAGCCTCGGGGCAGCTCTCTATTTTCTTGCGGCCGTGATAAAGCGGACTGTTGGCGATATGAATCAGCCGTGCGGTAATGGCCGGATCGATTTGAACGACCCGCGCGATCTTCGAATTATTCGCCCGGTCGTCGTTGATGGCCTTGCGTATCTTGAGGGAAATGTCGGGGAGCGTGGGCAGCACCAGTTTCTTCGCCCGCATTTCCTGGTAGCAAAGTTGCAATAAAGGGTTTTGAAGAGTATCTGCCGTCTCGAGAGTCATTACGAATGGAATGCGTTCGTTGGATCGCCGATGACACTGAATCCGGGAAAAACAATAAGGATAGCCTGGTTCCGGTCCCTCGGTAACATCCCTCGATCTTCGCGATAAAGGAATACACCGGATTTTGGTATTATTAGCGTTCCTCCACCCTCTAGTCACTGAGGGCCGACGGCAAAAGTCGGCAACTCTAGTCTTTTTTCAGGATTATTCGAATGACCATACGCACCCGATTTGCTCCCAGCCCTACGGGTTACTTGCACGTTGGCGGCGCGCGCACGGCGCTTTTCTCCTGGCTTTACGCACGCAAGCACGGCGGCACCTTTATCCTGCGCATCGAGGATACGGACTTGGAGCGTTCCACGGTCGACGCGGTCAATGCGATTCTGGAGGGTATGACCTGGCTCGGGCTGGAATACGACGAAGGACCGTTTTATCAAACCCATCGGTTCGAGCGTTATAAAGCCATTGCCCAGCAATTGCTGAACGAAGGCAAGGCCTATCATTGCTACTGCACTAGGGAAGAGTTGGATAACCTCCGTGCCGAACAACTGGCACGCAAGGAAAAGCCCCGCTACGACGGCCGTTGCCGCCATCGTACCGAGCCCCGCGAAGGCGTTCAGCCGGTGATGCGGTTTCGCAATCCGGACGACGGCGAAGTCGTCATCGAAGATCTCGTGCGTGGCCAGGTCATTGTGAAGAACAGTGAATTGGACGATCTCATCATTCTTCGCTCGGACGGTACCCCCACCTACAACTTCACGGTGGTGGTCGACGACCTCGACATGCAGATCACCCATGTCATCCGCGGCGACGACCATCTCAACAACACGCCGCGCCAGATCAACATTCTGAAGGCTTTGGGCGCGCCGCTGCCGAAATACGCTCACGTGCCGATGATCTTAGGGCCAGATGGAGCCAAGCTATCGAAACGCCATGGAGCGGTCAGCGTCATGCAATACCGCGACGACGGCTATTTGCCCGAGGCGCTCATCAATTATCTGGTGCGCCTCGGCTGGTCCCATGGCGATCAGGAGATCTTTTCGGTGGACGAAATGATCGAGCTGTTCGATGTTAACGACATCAATCATTCGGCCTCGGCGTTCAATCCGGAAAAACTGTTGTGGCTGAATCATCACTACATCATGCACAGCGATCCCTTGCATGTCGCGCATCATCTGCGCTGGCATCTGGGGCAACTGGACATCGATCCCACTCGGGGGCCCGATCCCGTCAGGGTGGTCGAAGCGCAGCGCGAGCGGTGCAAGACCCTGGTCGATATGGCGAACGCGAGCGTCTTCTTTTACAAAGAGTTCGAAGCGTACGACGAGAAGGCCGCCAGCAAGAACCTGACCGCCGATAATCTCGGGGCGCTGCAAGCGCTGGAAACAAAACTCTGGGCGCTGGGTAACTGGAGCCGAGAGGCGATTCACCAGGTGGTCGTGGAGACGGCGGAAACGCTTGGAGTGAAGATGGGCAGCGTCGCTCAGCCGCTTCGGGTCGCCGTATCGGGAACGACGGTATCGCCTCCCATCGACCTCACCCTGGAGTTGTTGGGAAAAGATACGACGCTCTCCAGGGTCGGCCGAGCCATCGCCTATATCAATAAAAAAGCCTAGACAAACGCGAAGTCTTTCTTTAATATTCGCGTTCTCGATCGCGTGGGGCCATAGCTCAGCTGGGAGAGCGCAACAATGGCATTGTTGAGGTCGCGAGTTCGATCCTCGCTGGCTCCACCACTCGCGGATTGACCAATCAAGTTCCTTGTCCCCATCGTCTAGAGGCCTAGGACACCGCCCTTTCACGGCGGTAACAGGGGTTCGAATCCCCTTGGGGACGCCA
>NZ_JBDIVO010000197.1:0-9049 GCF_039794385.1 Methylocaldum sp.
GTACCGGGCCATCAGCTCTTTCACATTCCGCCCGTTCCATTCGGTCAGGATGCGGGCGTTTCCTTCCTCCCGCGTGAGCGGTGCCTCGGCCGGCTTGTGGGTCAGCCTCGATTCGACGGTCGCGGCGATCTCGACGGCCTTGCGCACGTCGACGGAGAAGGCGACGGCGGCGATGATCTCGGTGCGGAGTTCATTGGGCGAGAGCATGGGCTACTCCGGGATGTAGCGGTTTCCGGCCGGCGGCAGCGGAACCGGTATGGTCGCCAGCGGCGGGATGACGGCCGCTGGAGGTGGCGTTTCCTCCGGGCTCCCCTCCTCGAACAGGTCAACACGACTGAGCCGGCGCGCCATTTCGGTCCAGAACAGGTCGATGTCGCGGTACCGCTCGGCGAGCATTTCCAGCCCGCACAGCCCGCCGACGGTGCAGTCTAGGACCTCGTTGCGGGTCGCGGAATTGGGCTTGACCCATTTGTGAACGTGCTGGCCGCCGGCGGTAGCTGGCTGGAGAAGTGGACATAGCCGGGGCCCGGCGCGCGGATGAGTTTTTGCACATCGCCTTTTTCGATTCTCCTTCGAACGGTTGATATAGCTCACCGACAGGCGCGGCAATGCGCCGATCATCTCTCTGATGGGTTATAGTCTACGGATCACGGTGGTCGACGGCCAGCCGGTGCCGGAATGCGACTGACCGGCGCTACCGAACTCCGCCCTCAAAGGGGTGAGGAGCTAAAACACGAGCGGGCATCGCGCTACTTCGGTTCCATCGGCACCATCCGCGAAACCGCCGCATCCCAGATCCGGTCCGGCATCAAGCCGTGCAGCAGGGACATCAGCTTGGAAGGCGCGCCGACGTGATAGCGGGTGTCCGGCTTCGGGCTTGTCGCCGCCTCGACGATGACCTCGGCAACCTCCCGGGCCGTCAGCACCCCCGTCCTGCCGAACCTGAGCATTTCCCGCGTGGTCTCGGCAAGGTTCTGTTTGAACACTCGGTAGGGACTGTCCGCTCCCGTGTCGGGAATGGTGCTGATCGCCGCTTCGGCGAACCGGGTCGCGACCGGTCCTGGCTGGACGTCCACCACATCGATGCCGAAGGTGCTCGCCTCCATGCGTAGGGTTTCGTTGATCGCCTCCACCGCGTGTTTTGTCGCATGGTAGAAACCGGCACCCGGCTGGGTGATTTCGCCGGCGACGGAGCTGACATTGATGATGCGGCCCCTGCCCGCGCGGCGCATCCCCGGCAGTACCAGCTGGCACATACGGACGAGGCCGAAAACATTGACCTCGAATTGCCGCCGCACGGCATCCATGGGCACCTCTTCGACAGGCCCGTACTGTCCGTATCCCGCATTGTTCACCAGTACATCGAGGCGTCCGTGAGCGCTCTCGACGGTTTTTACGGCATTTTGCATCGAAGCTTCGTCGGTCACGTCGAGCTGAACCGTGTCGCAGCCCTTCGCTTTCAACTCCTCGATATCGGCGACCCGGCGCGCGGTCGCGACGGTCATGAATCCGGCTGCCTTAAGAGCCAGGGCGGCCGCCCGCCCGATGCCCGAGGACGTGCCGGTTATCAAGGCGACGGATTGATTTTCCGAGGCGGGATTGATTGGTGTATCGGCCATGACGCGTTCCTCCTGGCTAACCCGAAACGATAAAAAGGTTTCGAGATTAGACAGAATTGATCTTCGGGCTTCCCCCGGATTTCGTCGAAACCTTCGCCGCGATGGCCTGGACGGTCGTCGTCGTGAACCGTTCCACAGAGTCTCAAGCCAGCACCGGCAGCCACACCGAGAACTCGCTCCCCTTCCCCGGTCCTTCGCTGTAGGCCTCGATTCGCCCCTGGTGCAACTCCACCAGGTTCTTGACGATGGCCAGACCTAGCCCCAGCCCGCCCTGAGCGCGATCGAGGGTTCTCTCGGACTGAGTGAAGATATCGAAAACATGGGATAACAGCGATTCCGCCATGCCTTCCCCGTTATCCTTTACTCGGATTAGAGCTTCTTCGCGCTCCCGAGTCACAGTCAGCCAAATGGTCCCTCCCGTGGGCGTGTATTTGGCGGCGTTGTTAAGCAGATTGGAGATCAGTTGCGCCAGACGCGCTCCGTCCCCCATGAGCCGAATGGGAACATTCGGGACCGAAACGATCAATTCGTGCTGACGCGACTGAATCAAGGGCCGGCTGCTTTCCAAAGCCTGCTCGACTACCGCTGCGAGCTCGATCGGTTCCTTCCGGATGGTGATCTTGCCCTGCTCGATCCGAGAGATATCGAGGAGATCCTCTACCAGGCGAGCCAAATGCCCGGTCTGACGGTCGATAACCTGCTGAACCGTTTGAAGCTTCGGATCCGTTACGTTCATTTTTTTCATGATTTGCGCGGCATTCTTGATCGGCGCCAGCGGATTCCGAAGTTCATGGCCGAGCATGGCCAGGAATTCGTTCTTGCGCCTGTCGGCTGCCTTCAGCGCATTCTCGATCCGCTGCCGTTCGGCGAGCGCAACTTCCAGCTCGCGCACGCGTTTCGCCAGTTCCTGCTTCTGCCGGTAGAGCTGCATGAAGACGGCGACTTTGCTCGACAGGATGTGCGGGTCCAGCGGCTTGAACAGGAAATCCACGGCCCCCGAGTCGTAACCCTTGAATACGCGGGCATGGTCGTGAATGCCGGCGGTGACGAAAATGATGGGGACCTCGCGGGTGCGCTCGGTTCCTCGCATCAATTCGGCCAGCTCGAACCCGTCCATTCCCGGCATCTGCACGTCGACGAGCGCCAGCGCCACCTCGTGCACGAGCAGAAGATCCAATGCCTCCTCGCCGGAACGCGCGCATAGCAGATCGGCCTCATGCCCGCTTAAAAGGCCCGCCAGCGCCACGAGATTCTCCTCGCGATCATCGACCAACAGGATTTTCGGTTTAGCGGTCATGATTTTCCTTACGCTCGGTTGCTTCACCGCACCCCGCCGACCGGAGCAGATATGCGCGAATGCCCGCGGCCGGCAGCACGCGGGCATGCTTGCACAGGGCAATGGCGGCGTTCGGCATGACCGGAATCGAGGCGTCTTCCGGAGCCTGGACGATGGCGAGCCCGCCTGCGTCCTCGATGGCCTTGAGACCGCTCGCACCGTCGGCATTGGCGCCGGAGAGCAGGACTCCGATCAGCCGCGCGCCGAAGACATCGGCCGCGGATTCGAACAGAACATCGATGGAGGGTAAACTGAAATTTACCGGCTCGTCTACCGAGAAGGCAAAAACCACCTCCCGATCGATCAGCAGGTGGTAGTCGGCCGGAGCAACATAGATCATCGAACCTGAGACCGGTTCCTTGTCCAGTGGTTCCCGTACCGGGCGGCCGGCCTTGGCCGCGACAACTTCGGGCAGCACGCTGGGCTTGTGCCGCGGCAAATGCAGAACGATAACGATGGGTACGGTGAAGTCGTCGGGCAAATCGGCGAGCAGAGTCGAGAGCGCTTCCAGCGCCCCGGCGGAACCGCCCACCACGATCGCCTCCGCTGTGGCCGGCATCGTCCATGATTCCATATTGTGTTTCATTCCTTCTGATAGATTCTTTCGGCGCCCGCGAACTCGCTGAATTCCGCAGCGTGATCCGAGAACCGCAGCGTCTCCTTGGCCCCCAGGGCCAAAAATCCCTTCCGGGACAACGAATCCCGAAACAGCCCTATCGCCCGGTCCTGCAACGCGCGGTCGAAGTAGATGAGGACGTTGCGGCAGGTGACGAGCTGAACCTCGGCGAAAACATTGTCGGTCGCGAGGCTGTGGTCGGAAAACAAGATGTTCTTGCGCAGAGCTTTGTCGAACACGGCCGAACCGTAGGCCGCGGTGTAATAATCGGAGAGCGACGTACGTCCGCCCGCAGCCTGGTAGGCTTCGCTGAACCCCGCAATCCGATCCAGATCGTAGATGCCCGCCTTGGCCTTCCGCAGCGCTTCCGGATTGATGTCCGTCGCATAAATCAGGCTTCGGTCGAGCAGTTCCTCCTCTTTCAGCAAGATGGCGAGGGAATAAACCTCTTCGCCGGTGCTGCAACCCGCGACCCAAATCTTCAGGGACGGATAAGTTTGCAGAAAAGGGACCACTTTTTCGCGCAGCGCCAGATAAAACGCGGGATCGCGAAACATCTCGCTCACTATGATGGTGAGAAACGACAAAAGCTCCGGAAAGACGCCGGGCTCATGCAGGATTCGCTCCTGGAGCCCCGACAGCGATCGACAGCCGAACCGCTGCATCGCCTGGGAAAGCCGGCGCTTCAGCGATGCCGGCGAATAATGGCGAAAGTCATAGTGAAACCTGAGGTAAATCGCCTCGAGGATTAACTTGAGCTCCGTGTCGAAAGTGTCGTCGTGCAAAGCATCCTCTACTTGGGGATCCAGACCTTGATGAGCGAAATCAGCTTATCGATATCGATTGGCTTCGCGATGTAATCGTTGGCGCCCGCTTGAAGGCATATCGCGCGGTCGTCGGGCATCGCCTTTGCGGTGAGCGCGATGATCGGGAGATTCTTCCATTCCGGGCGCTTGCGGATCTCCCGCGTTGCGGTGAGGCCGTCCATCTCGGGCATCATGATGTCCATGAGAACCAGATCGACCGCGGCATCGGGCTCCTGCGCGGAACGCTCGAGGACCTCGAGCGCTTCCCTGCCGTTGCGGGCGATGCGCACCTTGGCGCCTTTCGGCTCGAGCACGCTGGAAATCGCGAAGATATTGCGCACGTCGTCCTCGACCACCAGGATGTTGCGGCCTTCGAGCGCTTCCTCGCGGTTGCGCAGCTCGCGCAGAATCTCCTGATGCTCTCGGGGAAGCTGGGCCTCCACCTGGTGGAGAAAGAGCGTCACCTCGTCCAGCAAGCGCTCGGGCGATCGCGCGCCCTTGACGATGATGGTGCTGGCATAGCGGCGCAGCCGGCTCTCCTCCTCCCGCGTCAGCGTCCGTCCGGTGTAAACGATGACGGGCGGGAACGAGAAGGCCTCGCCGGAAGCCATTTTGTCGAGCAGTTCGTAACCCGAGATGTCCGGCAGGCTGAGGTCGAGCACCACGCAGTCGAAGGTCGAGTCCTTCAGCTGGCTCAGCGCCTCGCTGCCGGTCCCGACCGAAACGACCTCGACCCCCTCGGTGCGGAGGAGCCTCTCTATGCTCTCGCGCTGAACCACGACGTCCTCGACCACCAAAACGCGGCGGACGTTCTGTTCCAGCTTCCGCTCCAGCTTGCGGAAAGCGCTCACCAGCTGCTCGCGCATGACCGGCTTGAGCGCGTACCCGACCGCGCCCATTTCGAGGGCTCGCTGGGTATAGTCGGAAATCGAGATGACGTGCACCGGGATATGGCGGGTCGCGGCATGGCCCTTGAGGCTCTCGAGCACGCTGAGCCCCGAATGGTCCGGAAGGTGGATATCGAGAATGATCGCGCTGGGCAGGAATTGCTCCGCGAGCGCGAGGCCCTCCCCGGCACTCGCCGCGATCAGGCACTGGAAACGCATTTCGTGCGCGAGATCGCGCAAGATGCCGGCAAACGCCCGGTCGTCCTCGATGATCAGAATGCTCCGATCGCCCGGCGCGAGACGCTCGCGGTCGTCCTGCGCCGGCTCTCCGGTCGGGTCCGCGGAGACTCTTTCCACGCTCGGGGCGGAACGCTCGGCCGCCGGACGGGCCTTATTCAGGAAAATCACCTCCGCTTCGGGAGGCCGCTCCTCGCCGGTTTGCTGTGCGAACTCGGTAGGCAGAACGAGCGTAAAGGTGCTTCCTTTACCGGGAACGCTCTCCACCGAGATTTCGCCGCCCAATCGGTGTGCGAGTTCCCTTGAAATCGTCAAACCCAACCCGGTGCCCCCGTGCCGTCGCTGGGTACTCCCGTCGGCTTGGCGGAATGCCTCGAATATGGCGTCCTGGTGCTCGGGCGGAATGCCGATACCGGTGTCGCGGACGGCAAAGCTGATCCGGTCCGGTCCGACTTGCTCCACGCGCAGGCCGACCTCGCCCGCCTCGGTGAACTTGCAGGCGTTCGAGAGCAGGTTTCTCAGAATCTGCTGGAGACGGAGCGGATCGCTAGTGATCACCCTTGCCGTCCCGGGCTCTATGCGAGCTTCGAATGCGAGCTTCTTCTGCGAAGCCACCGGTTGAAAGCTTCGCTGGAGCGTCTCTACCAAGGTCTCGAGTTGAACCGGCTCAGGCCGTATCTCCATGCGGCCCGCCTCGATCCTGGAGAGATCGAGAATATCGTTGATCAGGTCGAGCAGGTCGTTGCCCGACGTGTAGATGATCGATGCGTACTTGACCTGCTCCGGGGTCAGATTGCCGTCCCTGTTGTCGGCGAGGAGCTTGGCCAGAATGAGCGCGCTGTTGAGCGGGGTGCGCAGCTCATGGCTCATGTTCGCCAGGAATTCCGACTTGTATTGGTTGGCTCGGGCGAGATCCTCCGAGCGCTTCATCAGTTCCGCCTGAGCTCGCGACAGCTCGTCGCGCTGTTCCTCGAGCCGGACGTTGATCTCGGTCAACTCCTCGTTCTGCGCTTCCAGGCGCGCCTCCGACTCGGACAGCGCCTTGCTCTGGCTCTCGAGCTCCTCGTTGGCCACCTTCAGCTCCTCCTTTTGCCTCTGCAGTTCGTCGGCCTGCCGCTGCGTTTTCCGGAGGAGGTCCTCGAGCCGGGTGCGGTACAGGGTTGAGCGAATCGCGCTGGCCACCGACTCGGCCATCGTGCCGAGGATATCCATGTCCGAGATGCCCACCGGCTGGATGAAACCGAGCTCGACCACCGCCTTGACCTTGCCGTCGATGATCGCCGGCATCACCACGAGGTGCCTGGGACCGGCTCCCCCGAGCGCCGACGAAACCCGGAGATACCCGTCGGGCAGTTTATCGAAGCGCAAGACCCGCTGGTCCTTGACCGCCTGGCCGGCCAGCCCTTCACCCGGCGCGATGCGTTCGGGACAGGCCGAATCCGCTCCGACGGCGTACGTCGCCATGCGACGAAACTCGCCGCCGTCCCGCTCGGCCGCGTAGAGAACGCCGACCGGCACATCGAGGTACTCGCAGAGAAAGCGCAGAATATTGTCGCAGAGGACCGGCAGTGTCTGCTCTCCCTGCATGCGGATGCCCAAGTCCCGCTGACCGGAACGAATCCAATCATCCTCCCTGAGCCTGAGTTTTATAAAGATACTCTGTCGGGCGATCACCGCCACCACCCAGATCGCCAGCGTGCCGAGGGTTCTGTTCAACCACGGTATGGTCGGCAAGGGATCTATGGAAGGCGGAGAGAGAAATCGGCCGGCGACGATCAAGACCGTTGCGACGACGGCTATGACGATCGGCATCCGCGGACGCCAAACATAGAGGCTGAAAGCGAGCGGGAGGAAGTAGACGGCCCATGCAGCGATGCCGAGCGGGGTCATGATATCGGTCACGAAGCCGAATGCGACGCCGAGCACGATGGCGGCATCGGCCACCGGGGTGCGCTGCTTCTCGAACCGTATCATCGCGCGGCTCTCGGCTTTCGAGAAACGACGCGCTGAATCTTGCCGATGGCGAACATGGAAATTTCGAGCGACACGGTAGTGTTTCCGGAGAAGAATGGGAAATTTGATCGGTGTGACACCTTTCACCGAAAGGGTGCGTTTCAGCTAAGACGCTGTCAAGCGAAGAAAAATCCGACATGCGGATGAAGAAGCCGAAAACGAAGGGATTCGGCTACCCGAACGGACGAGACGCAGGTCTACGGCGTGGTCTCGGAATGGGTATTTCCGTCCAAGACCGATAGGCCCGGCGGATGCCGACTCGAACTCGGTCCGTCGATATTCGATGACTTCCGCTTCTCCTCCGATCGAGCCCCGGAAACTTGTTTCCGGACCGCGTCCATCATCCGAAAACCGAGCAACAAGGCCAAGATCGCGGCATCGATCGCGGGCCTCGAGATATCTTTCTTGACCAGCCACCAGAAATGAACGACTCCGAGAATGGCGATCAGATAAACCAATCGGTGCAGCACTCGCCAGCGCTTCCCGCCGAGACGGCGGATCATCCCGTCGGTCGAGGTGACGGCGAGGGGAACGAGCAGAAGGAAGGCGGTGAATCCCACGGTGATGTACGGCCGCTTGGCGATGTCCTTGACGATGCCGGCCCAATCGAAGAACTGGTCCAGAACCAGGTAGGTGAGGAAATGAAGGCATCCGTAGAAAAAAGCGAACAGCCCCAGCATCCGCCGGAAACGCCCCGGCCAGGACCACCCGAAAAACCGCCGGAGCGGCGTCACCGCCAAGGTGACCAGCAGCAGGGTCAAGGTCCAGTACCCCGTGGTCCGGGTGATTTTCTCGATCGGATTCGCCCCCAACTGATCGAGCACGCCGTCGGCGATCAGCTTGAACAGGGGGATCGATAAGATCAGGAAGAGTCCTCGCTTGAGGGCGGCTATCGTCTTGGGATGGGGATTTCGAATATTCATGACCATAAATTTGATAAGCCTTTGTCGGCGGGGGATAAGACGAAGCGCAATCCCAAACCGCCTTTATCTTGTCCGTCATTCCAATCGCAAACGGCGTCTTCGGGAAGGGCGTGGCCGGCGCTCCCGGGCAGGCCGTTTGCGATTGGAAGGGTCATCCCAGCGCTCCTGGGATGACCGTTTGCGATTGGAGCGCCGAAGCCCCCCTTCCCGACACCACGTCCCAGCCGAGCGTCTTCGTCGGCAAAGGATTGCCGACCTACGAATGCTTGAATCAATTCACCCGAGCCGAAGGCGCCAACGACGTCCGCCAAGCCTGTTTTGCCGTACGAGCGAGATAAAAACGCTCTAGTTCTTCCAACAGCAAACGGTCGCTTTAGTCGCACCTCATCCCTGGACACTGGACCCCGGCAATCCCTGCCGGGGTGACGACTTGTGTCATATCCATGCCCTTTGGGAGAAAGTCGCCCAGAGCGATCAAGCTGCCCTAAAAAAACTTACGCAAATCCATCCCCGCATATAACTGCGCCACCTGATCGCCATAACCGTTGAAAGGCAAGGTGGGACGCTTGAAGAATTCGCCGATGCGGCGTTCCTTGGCCTGGCTCCAGCGGG
>NZ_JBDIVO010000198.1:0-9041 GCF_039794385.1 Methylocaldum sp.
CCTGGTGCTGGAGGACTCGGAAACCGGCCTGGAAGCGGCCCGTGCGGCGGGAACTGTTCCGGTTCTGATTCAACGGCGCCACGAAATCCGCCGGAAACTGTCGAAGTGGGCGGCGCTCAGCTTTCCGAGCTTGCTGGATCTGGCCCAGTTGCTGGAAACAACCGGATGAGAGGAAAAGTTTCCACCGGGACGGGAGCGCGAGTAACGTTCCATGCGCTTTTTTCCTCGGTGGCCTTGCCGCTCGTTTGGCGGGTTACGGTGCGCGCCTGACTCGCTGGTCTACGCGCAGGTTGCGTGACGGCGCACCTAACCCGCCCTACCACGGGTCATTTTTCGCTTTGGTGTAACGACGGAAACCGGGATTTCGTAGGGTGGGTTAGGCGCACTCCGGTATAGGCTGGCCGTAGAACACTATGCTTCGCGTGCGCCGTAACCCACCATGGCAACGTTCGGTCGCCTTGCCGCTCGACCGATCGATCGGTGTTACTCGGTAGGTCGGGAATCCTTTCCCGACGCCATGGCCGGGCCAGCGGCTTTGTCGGCAAGGGATTGCCGACCTACGGCCGTGTCAGCCGGTCGGTCGGGAAGGGATTCCCGACGTGCTGTTTCTCCATCCAAGAGCCTTTTCCGATCAGGCGGCGCGGATCGGAAAAGGCTCCTGGCCTTTGTGTTTGAGCTTGCGGGTATAGGTGTGGCCGTCGCGGAACGTGGCGGCTCGGTTGAACTTCCCGGCATATTTGGCGACGGGATTGGTCTGGGGGATCTGAGGTCGCTTGGTTTTCTTGCTCATGGTGTTGCTCTCGTTTGAATGTCTTCGCCGGATACCGGCTCGCCCTTCAGACCGCTCCGAACAGGATCGGTTCCCGAGCCGGTCTCAAGAAAAGTTGTAGTGCTTGCGCACGGTTTCGAGGATTTTCCAGGTGCACTGCAGGCCGGTCCGGAAGGTCACCAGATCGCCCTTGCCGAATTCCACGGGGTCGCCGCCTTCAGGCGTCACGATCACGCGGCCCTCCAAGAGATAGCAGGTTTCGGTCTCGTCGTAAGTCCACGGAAATTCGGACGGTTCCTTGCTCCACACCGGCCATTGCCGTACGCCCAGCGATTTGAGCCGGTCTTCGCCGACTTGTTTTTCGATACGGATATCGCTCATCTCGTACTCTCCTTTTCATTTGGTGATCGGTTTCGAGGTAGAGCCTCGGCCATAGTGCAAAGCCAGCCATACGGTGATCGTATCCGGCGGAGTCCAGTTTACGCGATGACGGCAATGGGCCGGAAGCAAAAGGGCATCGCCGGGGTGCAAAAACGTTTCGCCATTCCGCCCTTCGATCGCGAGTCTTGCCTGACCTTGAAGCAGCAGCACCCATTCGTCCCAGTCCTGATCGTACCATTGTCCTTCCGGTGTGGCATGTCCCTTGGAAAGAATCCGCTCCAGCCGGAAAGCCGGCGTTTCCAGCAGAACTTCGAATTTTTCCTCGGGCAGGTTCTCCGGCAGGTCGGCCAGTAACGCGGTCATCGATGTTTCAGGCAGTTCGAGCATTCTGAAAAATTCCTTTAGAGGCAACGATGGCTGTCACTCTAATGAAACACTTATTCACAAAATCTGTGGATAAAGTTCTGCAAAAGCCTAGAACAATTTCTTCCAGACCCGATGACATAAGGGTTGCACACGATTGCACAAAATTTTTGCACATAGCGGTTTGGTGGTCGCCTCCATTTCTTCACGCCCGCTGTCCGGTTTGATAGAGTGCCGAAAAAATCGAACGGGAGGCAACTACAACTATGATTGCGGCATTATCGATGATCGTCATCTTGGCGATCGCGGTTTGGTTCTATCAAACCGCTCAACGGTTGAATCTGCCCGCATTGGCTTGGGCCATAGCCGGGGTCATCGTTTATTACGGCGGTTTCCTGTTTTGGATGCAAGTCGTGCTCCGCTCACTACTGGGCGAGTCGTTTCATACACACGGCTTTTGGCTGGGAATCGGCATGGATGTCACGGCGATTCTGGCCGGAGCGGTCTGCGCCGTGCTGTTCCGTTACGGGGTCATGATGAAAAAGGGCCGGAAGCCGTTCGAGACGTCTTTTTAGACGGCTTTGTCGGCAAGGGATTGCCGACCTACGATTGTGCCGCTTTGTAGCGAAGTAGGTCGGGAATCCTTTCCCGACGCAAACTAGTAGGCTTAACGCCATTCAGAACAGCGCGGCATTGAGCCAGAAGTGGGCGACGATGCTGCCCGCATAGCCGAGCGCGATCGCCGGCATCCACTTCAAATGACTCAAAAACGTGTAGGCGCCTCGCGTCTGCCCCATGAGCGCGACGCCCGCCGCCGAGCCGACCGACAGCAAGCTGCCGCCGACTCCGGCGGTCAGGGTTACCAAAAGCCATTGTCCCATAGAGAGATCCGGGTTCATCGACAAGATCGCGAACATGACCGGGATGTTGTCGACGAAGGCCGAGGCGATGCCTACCAGAATGTTCGCCGGAGTCGCTCCCAATTCGCCGTAGAGATACTGCGAGACGTGCCCCAAATAGCCCAGAAAATCGAGTCCGCCCACGCACAGCACCACGCCGTAGAAAAAAAGCAGCGTGTCCCACTCCAGCTGTGCCAATTTCTGGAAGATATCGAACCGCTCTTCGCCAGGTAGGGCTTCTGCCTCTTCTTCCTCCTCGTGCCTTTCCAATAGCTCGGTCGGCACCTCGGGTTCTTCTCGATGGGTGATGTGCAGGTAATAGCCGAAGAACTGGATATACGTCAAACCTGCCATCATTCCCACCGCGGCGGGCAAATGCAGGATATTGGAGAACACGACGGCAGTCGCGATGGTGAGCAGGAACAAGGCGACGATCCGTTTGGCGCCCCGCTTCATTTTGGTGACATCCTTGATTTCGGCCGGGCGCGCGTCCGGTATCGCGAAATGCATGATGGCGGCGGGCAGTACGAAATTGATGACCGCCGGAACGAACAGAACGAAAAAGCCCCAGAAAGTAACTTTATGCTGTTGCCAAACCATCAGCGTCGTGATGTCGCCGAAAGGGCAGAATGCGCCGCCGGCATTCACGGCGACCACGGTGTTGACGCAGGACAGCGCGACGAAGCGCGGGTTATCCTTGCCGACGGCCATTACGACGGCGGTCATCAACATCGCCGTGGTCATATTGTTCGAGATGGAGGAGATGAAAAAGGCCAGAATCCCGGTGATCCAAAACAATGAGCGATAACCGAGACCCTTGCTGACCAGCCAGGCCCTGACAGCCTCGAATACTTGCCGTTCCTCGAGCGCATTGACGTACGTGATCGACACGATCAGGAACAGGAGCAGTTCGCCGTAATCCAGCACCAAGGTCCGCACCGCGTCTTCGGCGAGCTGCGGCTGGCCTTGCAGGTTGTAGACGACGGCGATCGCGGCCCAGATGATCGCCGCCGCCAGCATCATGGGTTTGGATTTTTTGAGTTCCGTGACTTCTTCCAAGACGACGAAGATATAAGCCAGCACGAACGCGGCGATCGCCAGATAGCCGACAAAATGCCCGGTCAGATCCAAAGCTTGACCTTCAGCCGGGATGGCCAGGGCAGCGAGCGGAAAGATCGCCAAAAAAAACGCCAGTAAAATCTTCTGCTTCAAAACCATTCGAGAACCTTTTTTCTTCCGGTGCGAAAAACCACGCCGCGTCTGGCCAACAGCGCGGCGTCAAACAATTCTTAGTGTTTCAGTAGAGAATGGTAGCATTTGCCGCTTCCGAGTCCGAGCATGTGTTTTATGCCCCGGCTCCCCGGAGCCGGGATATCTACACAAAACCTCGGGCCAACATTCCGGCAGGGAAGGGGCCGATTAAAGGCCCGTTTGCGATTGGAAGGTCGCGACTAAAGCGACGTTTGCGATTGGAAGGTCGCGGCTAAAGCAACCGTTTGCGATTGGAAGGGCGGCTCCGGTGCTCCCGGAGACACCGTTTGCGATTGGAAGGGTCACGATTGAAGACAGCTCCGTCGGGAAAGGATTCCCGACCTACTTCGCGGCACCGGTTCGTAGGTCGGCAATCCTTTGCCGACATAACCGCCGAAGGCCGCCGATTCCGTTACCAGGATGCCGGCAACTTGCGCCGGATGAGAATGAATTTGCGTTCTACGGAAAGATAGCCGCCGCGTTCCAAGTCCTTCATGATCCGGCTGACCATCTCCCGCGAGCAGCCGATGATGTTGGCCAGATCCTGATGGGTCGGCTTTTCCCGGATGATCCATTCGTTTTCGTTCTCGACGGCCATGTCGTAAAGGGTTTTAACCAATCGCCCGTACACATCCGACAGCGCGAGCCCTCGAACGTTCTCGGTCAAACTGCGGATCCGCTGAGTGAGGCTCCGGATAATGCTGGATGCGGCGTCCGGATGGCTTTTCAGCCAAGTCTTCAATGCGAGCCGCGGAATCAGGCTGCACACTGTTGGCTCCAGGGCGGTTATCGAAGCCGAACGGGGTTCGCCGTCCAGCAAGGACAGCTCCCCGAAAAACGAGCCCGCACCCTGAGTCGAAAGAATCACCATGCGCCCGTTTGCGCTGCTCAGATAAGCCTGCACCTTGCCGGACAAAATAATGAACAGCGCTCCGCCTTCTTCGCCCTCGCGAATGATGATCGAATTCTTGGGATAGCTTTTTATGGCCGCGCAGGAAGCCAGTTCCGCCAGAGCGGTGTCGGGCACTTCGGAAAAATAGGGGACGCTTTTTAACCCCTGAAGCGTTTCTTTCGACACAATCGCGTTCAACTGAAGAAAACGAAAACACTCGATCTCTCCCGTCGTTTTTCGAGTTTCGAGGTACGGTGCGACGGGCGATAGATCTAAATGTTAGTTTATATTCGATCCATTGGCCTCAAAAAAAGGGGACCGGCGCTGAATTTCGGTCCCGAAGAGTCGCCTCGGAGGCGTAATCGGATTATCTAAGGCGGAGGACGGTTGGACTGCCTGTACGTTTAGCTCCGCCGGCCACAGCCTTAGCGAATTCATTCATTTTCCGATTCCGGTTTTTCGGGGAGTGCGGCTTTCGCCGGATTATCGATTCCGGTGGCGTTCACGACTACTCCGGAGGATGAACGTTCTTTCGTACGCGCCGACGTTTCGAAGTTATCCCGCGGAAGAAAGACGAACAGCACCAGGGCCAATATGAAGGCAAAGATCGTCGTTATCACCGACATGCCGATATAGAGAAGCCTGGTGGAGCGTCCGGCAAAGCCTCTTTGAACCATGTATGTCATAAGCCTATTCGTTTGAGTTGATCGCCCAGGCTGATCGTGTCGGATATTTTCAAAATGCTCGTCCGAAGACGCGGAACGGAACCGCGCATATCGTCCATTCGGAATGAGCCGATGTTCTTGCGGGAACTAGACTCAACTTACGCGCCCGGAGAACGGAATTCTGTGAAATATTCCCCTTTTTGGTGCAGTGCGCTCGGAGGTCTAGGGAGCGAGGCGTTTTCGGTGTAATGACAGTAGTCGTAGGTCGGCAGGCCGAGTGGGGTAATGTCGCGAAGGGATTCGCGACCTACCGGGTAGCTCGGTCGTAGGTCGGCAATCCCTTGCCGACGAACGCGCCGGCCGACCGGTTAACGTCGGGAAAGGATTCCCGACCTACAGGGTGACACGGTCGTAGGTCGGCAATCCGTTGCCGACAAGTGCGCTGGTCGACGGCTTTGTGTCGGGAAAGGATTCCCGACCTACGAAAGCGGGGGAGTTTGGAGAACGGGCGGGAAAAGTTCGTAGGTCGGCAATCCCTTGCCGACGAAGCCGTTGGCCGGGCCGTGGCGTCGGCAAAGGATTGCCGACCTACAAAATCGGTGGTGTTGGAGACGGGCGGGGAAAGCCGGGGTGGGCGGTTGGCGGTGCGGGGAGTGGCGGGGGATTCGGCGGCAAGACGGAGGGTGCGCGTGGCGCACCCTCCCGGTCAGTTCAGCACGGTACGCAACTAAAGGCTCCGATAGACCACCACCACCCGTTCGGACAAATAACACTGCATTGCACTGCGGCATAGTAGAGAAGCCCCCCGCCGCCGGCGCCGCCCGTTGCGTTTGCCGTTCCGTCCGGAACCGGTTCACTGGTGGCATCGGTGATTTGCCAGGCGGAGCCGGTCAGGACCATGTTGGTGATAGTGCTGATGAAGCTGAAGGTATTGTCGGGTTTGAGGACGAAGGCATAGCCCGGACCGTTCTCGGCCGCGTCGGCCTCGGGATCGCCCACCAAGTAGCGGATGGTGCCGGTGCAATCGGGGTTGACGGTATAAACGGCGCTGCCTTTGGGTCTATCGCTGGTCGATGTCATTGTGATCAAGGCATGGCCTTCGCCGTCCGCCTCGATGGTGCCCACCTGGGCAAAATGAACCGTCTGCTTATCGGAAAAATCGAGCCCGGACTTCGTTTTGGTCGGCCCTTCCACTCGGCCGGACGCCTGAAAGCCGTAGCGGCCTTTCAAGCTATCGATGCCGCACGTGCCGTCCGCCGCCTGCGCGGCGGGTGCGATCGCCATCGAAATCACGAACAAACCTAACAATGCCTGATGATGTCGATTCCACAACATTCAAGTTCTCCCAAATCAGTTGGTATGAAGTGTCTAAAAACCCTTGAGAGTGAATCCCTTCTGCGTGTTGTTATTGGACTGATTCGTGAAAGCTTGCCGACGGCTTGCGTCCGCACGATTCGGCGGCGTGTAACCCGGTGTATCTTCTTTCAACTGAGGCAAAAAGGCTTGTCATCCACGGCTGATTTTTCTGTAGGATTTGGATGACGCGGCCGACAGCCGGACCGATGTCGGCGTGCCCGAATAGCCGTAGGTCGGCAATCCCTTGCCGACGAATCTTGGTCGACCGGCTTTGCGTCGGGAAGGGATTCCCGACCTACAGGGAGGCACAATCGTAGGTCGGCAATCCTTTGCCGACAAACCCGCTGATCGACCGGCTTTGTGTCGGGAAAGGATTCCCGACCTACAAAGCGGCACGATCATAGGTCGGCAATCCCTTGCCGACAAACCCTTTTCGCGACCATTCGCTAATCCAAATCCATTCCCTGGATCGACGGCGGCTCGCTCGCTCCCCAACCTTCGGGATAGGCGCCGCGTCTTCGCCATTCATGGAAGCTGGAGTGCGAATATGCGCCCGGATTCCGGGCAATCCCATGCCTGACCGGATTGAAATGGATGTAATCCAAATGCCGGGCTAAATCGTCCTGGTCACGAACGATGTGATCATAGAATCGGTTCTGCCACCAAGAGCCCGGCAAACCGGCGACGGTTTTGAAACGCCAGGTCACCTCCCGTTTTACGGCGGCCACGATCTTTGGCAGATGGGCCGCGTCATCCGGTTTGAACAGCCAATGGAAGTGGTCCGGCAATACGACATGCGCCAAGTGCCTATAGCGATAAACCGCCTTAACCGACCTCATGGAGGCGAGCAAGATCTGCACGGAAGCTTCGTCGGCAAGCCATGGATTCCTGCCATGGGTGACCAAGGTAACGAAGACGGGGTGGCCGGCAAGACAATACCGTCGATAGCGAGGCATGAGCGTAAAAGAATCAGTGGTAGCCGAAATATAGATCATTAAGCTTTTTCCGGCCCTGCGCGTCGGCAAGGGATTGCCGACCTACTTGGCGGCACAATCGTAGGTCGGCAATCCTTTGCCGACAAGTGCGCTGGTCGACAGCTTTGTGTCGGGAAGGGATTCCCGACCTACAGGGAGGCACGGTCGTAGGTCGGCAATCCGTTGCCGACAAGTGCGCTGGTCGACGGCTTTGTGTCGGGAAAGGATTCCCGACCTACGAAAGCGGGGGAGTTTGGAGAACGGGCGGGAAAAGTTCGTAGGTCGGCAATCCCTTGCCGACGAATGCGCCGGCCGACCGGTTAACGTCGGCAAAGGATTGCCGACCTACAAAATCGGGGAATTTGGAGAGCGGGTGGAAGAAGACGGGGCGGGCGGTTTGCGGTTCGGGGAGCGGCGGGCGGATTCGGCGGCAAGACGGAGGGTGCGCGTGGCGCACCCTCCCGGTCAGTTCAGCACGGTATGCAAGAGCCGGACCCAACCCAAAACCAGTACCCGGCCGGACAAAGGAAACTGCATTGCGCTGCCGCATAGAGCAGCCCGCCGCCGCCGGCGCCGCCCGCTATCAACGGCTTTTTATATCGTTTGACGAATTCCCAAGCCGCGTTGCCCTTTTGTTGTTGTGATGCCTGATCGCTCATACGTCCCTCCCAATTTGGCGTGCATTCCGGGACATCACTTCGGAGCCCTCAAAATGCCAGCGTGAGTTGAAAAAACATCGTCCTTTCCGGAATAAACAAAGGCGTCTCCTCCAGGCGCCTCGTTCGACCCCCGAAGGCGTTCTGCCCCAGGAAATCGAATCTTTGATCCAGCAGGTTCTTGACAATGAACCCTGCCGTACCGTAACGATAGGGTAAGCGATATTTCAGGGAAAAATCGAGCAGCGCGAATTGGTTGTCGTCGTGCCCCTTTAAGGACTCGTCGTTGCCCTCAAGGGCTTCCTGATTGACATAGGTCACCGTGACGGAGCTCGATAGGCCCGAGGTATGGAAATAGCTCAGGCTGAGCGGAACGATATGGTTCTGGTAGATCGTTTCATGGTGAGTCGCATCTGTGAATATATCGAACTGATACTCCAGGCTGGCTGCGAAATAATCGCTGATCGCCCAGTAGCCGTAGGCGCGGTACAGCATTTCTTCTCTTTTCGAGATAAAGCTAGGAGCATCCAAAGCCGTGGCGAGAGGCAGAGGAACGATTACGTCGCGCAACGAGGCTTCCAGGCCGGCCATGAGACCGGGCGAAAACTTGTGATCCAGGCCAACGCCGTAACGCCGGGCATCCGTCGCCGGAAAACCATCGAAGAACTGATTGAATCCGGCGATCTGGGTGGGCTCGATGGTTAGATCTTCCTCGATGCCCCGGTCGAAGGTGCGGAATGCGGCGAGACGCAGGATGGTGTCGGGCGTGAGTTCCCACATCAGCCCAAGTTTCGGGTTGACCTGGTCGAAATCGCCGACCCACTGATTTCGGGAC
>NZ_JBDIVO010000199.1:0-9032 GCF_039794385.1 Methylocaldum sp.
AAATGGGCCATGATTGCCAGATGCTTGCCGCTGGCGGCCACTTTCCGAAGCAGCGCGACCATGTGGTCGGAATCGGCGTCGGTGAGAAAGCGGTAAGGCCAATAGGAGAGCGCCTTGGTGCCGATCCGGATATGCCGCAGATTGGGAAGATCCGCCGCGATCAGCGGCTCCAGGTAATCGGCCAGCCGCCGCGCCGACATGAGCAGCGGATCGCCGCCGGTGAAGAGCACATCGGTCACTTCCGGATGCGCCTTAAGATAGGCGACCAGATGTTCCGCTTCGCGGCTCGCGAACTTCAAGCCGGACAGTCCCACGAACTGCGGCCAGCGAAAGCAGAACGTGCAGTAGGCGTGGCAGGTCTGGCCCGGGCTCGGAAAAAACAGCACGGTCTCCCGGTATTTGTGCTGCATGCCGTGCAAAGGTTCGCCGTTCAAATGAGGGACGTTAAGATCCAACTGGCCCGCCGGATGGGGATTGAGCTCCAAGCGGATACGGTCCGCCGCCTCGCGGATCAGTGCCGGACTCGCGCCGGCTTTCACGAGTTCCGCCATTTCCTCGTAATGGTGCGGCAACAGCATGTCGCGCTGCGGAAAGGTCAATATGAACATCGGATCGTCGGGGATGTTATCCCAGTCGATCAGCTCGTCGACCACGAAATTGTTGGTCTTGAAGGGCAGCACTCGCCCCACGACTTCGATTTCGAACAATTGCTCCTCACTGAGCCGTGCCATTTGCGGGATTTCGCGAAAATTGCCGAGGTTGTACGCCGTGTAGCGTGTCGAATCGAATCCCGTAAAGATTTTCTTGGGAGAGATACTCATAAGATATTTCCGCCGAGAATTAGGTATAGTTGTTAAGGAGCAGGTACTGAGACGTGCACTGGACTCGAGCGTTTCCATCTCGCTGAGGACTGAGGCTTCAAAGCCGCCAACGGAAGATTTCGACCGGGTAACGCGGCATTCGGGCTACCCGATAAGGTGTCCCCCCTTATTCCGACCATCCCCCGCTTAACGAAGACGACTCTCTTGGTAAGAACGTGAGAAACCCGATGTCCCGACGTCCTGTGCGTCAGAGGGCAATAAACTGTCACATCACGTCGGCACATGGTCGGAGCTTCTCACGGGGGGGTAAGTATATTTGCACAAAAATGATTTGTGCAAATATACGTCGGGATGCCCGTCGAATCCGGGGAGTCCCGGACCGCCGTCCGTACTCCGACCATTCTCTCCCGCAAGCCCGCAAAGAGAACCGGCGCTTCCAAGTGAAGCGTGCAGCGGCAATAGGCCGTAGCACGCCAAATAGATTTTGATGACGGACACATGAAAACGATTGAATACAGACCGCAAGAAGATTCGCCGGAAATTGCCGAACCGACGGCACGGCCCCACGAAGCGCTCAAACGCTTTCGCCTGATTTTCCGTGCCGTGCAACAGCATTCGCAGTGGGTGGAATCGTGCTGCGGAGTCAGCTACGCCCAGCTTTGGGCGATGTCGGAGTTGTCGAATAACGCCGGAATGAAAGTGTCGGAGCTGGCGCGAGCCATGTCGGTTCATCAATCCACCGTAAGCAATTTGCTGGTCAAGCTGGAAAAGAAAGGGCTGATCCGGCGGGAACGAACCAATCCCGATCAACGGGTGGTACGCCTTTATTTGACGGAAGCAGGGCAAGCCCTCGTGGAGCAAACTCCCGAACCCCGGCAGGGTCTGTTGCTACAGGCACTGACCGAATTGCCGGATCCGGTTTTGATCTCTCTGACCCGAAACCTGGATCTTTTGGTGGAGGCCATGCAGATCAGCGACGAACAAGCCGCCATGCAGCCTTTGGGCGTAAGCGGTCACGAATCGGAGACGAGAACGACGATGCGCCGGCGCAAGCCTCGAAAGACGGCGGACTAGCGATGCGCCTTGGCCGATCCGTGCTCGAACTTTCCCGCCGGGATCGAGACTAATTTTCGTAAGTCCCGAAAAAATAAAGAGGTCTTGGACATGGAACTTCCGAGCCGGCATCCGGTGCTCGTCACCGCGATAGCGACGTTCATGATCTCGGTCCCGCTGATGTCGTGCCGGGACGCGGCAGTGGTCAAACCCATCCCTGACTATGCGCAACTCGGCCCGGTCGAGAAAGAAGTGGCGTCCGACATCTCCCCGGTCCGGATCGTCGCCCGGCCGGAATCGTGGCCGGGAGCCAAAGCCATCGAGTTCAAGACCACACCCGTACACTTGAAAATCGACAACCGCGGTGAAAGCGCGCTACTGATCCGCTACAGCGACTTCAAGGTGCGTGCGGCGCCCACCGGGAACGAGTTCTCCGCCTTGCCGGTCTTTCCGGTCGAAGCGAAAGACAGGGGGCCGGTTGTTCCCGGCACGCTGCCGATGCTGACTCCCGTGGCCTACCCGCCGATCGTGGATCCGGAATTCGGTTTTCGGGATTTCCATGTGGCGCCTTACCTAAAACCGCTCTATCCCACCGTTCCGGCTCATGAAGGTCCTTTTCCTCACGATGAATCCTATAACCCGCGCCACTCGAATTACTGGCAAGGGTCCGACTTGCCCAGTCTCGAAATGATGCGGCGAGCCCTGCCCGAAGGGGTGCTGAATCCCGGCGGGTGGGTGGCCGGTTGGCTGTATTTCCAAAAATTCGAACCCTTGCCAGCCGGGACGCTGATAGTCAGCCTAACCGATACATCCGGACGAGCTCTGACGCCGGCTCGGGTTCCTATCCAGGCGCACTGAGCCCGTGCCATCCGCGTCGAAGATGACTACGTGCTCGTACAGATGTCATTTACAGTCGACGTTAACAAAAATAAACATTTGATCGCAGCACTTCCGGCTCAAGGAGCGAAACCATGGATAACAGTGACCGGTGCCGATCAATTTCGTCATCTTCTTAGGGCCGTCCGCATTTCACACCTCGGGGCGGAAAGCTACCGCGTGATGGATTGACGCTGTCCCCAAAATCGACCAAACCGCCCGCAAGGCATTGCAAGTGGAGGTACGACATGTCTTTGAAGGAATACAAACCCGGAACCGCTTTTCCCGGCGTCGTCGGCCGCACGCCCGAGACCTCCTCGCCCGCATGGCCGGAGCCGCTGCGGGCCAAACCGGGAGCGCCGAACGTGCTGTTCATCGTGCTGGACGACACCGGTTACGGCCAGCTCGGATGTTACGGTTCGCCCATCCGGACGCCGAACCTCGACAGGCTGGCGGCGAACGGCCTTCGCTACAGCAATATGCACACCACCGCGCTGTGCTCGCCTACCCGGTCCTGTCTTCTGACCGGGCGCAACCACCATTCCAACGGGATGGCCTGCATCACCGAGGGCTCCATGGGCTATCCGGGCGCGAACGGCATCATTCCCTTCGAAAACGGCTTCCTGTCGGAGATTCTCCAGCGCCAGGGCTACAACACCTTCGCGGTGGGCAAATGGCATCTCACCCCGGCGGAGCAGATCAGCGCCGCCGGCCCTTACGACCGCTGGCCGCTGGGACGGGGCTTCGAGCGGTATTACGGCTTCCTGGGCGGCGATACCCACCAGTATTACCCGGACCTGGTCCACGACAATCACGCGGTCGAACCGCCCAAAACGCCGGAAGAAGGCTACCACCTCACCGAAGACCTGGCGGATCAGGCCATCCGTTTCATCGGCGATGCCAAGCAGGCGGCCCCCGACAAGCCGTTTTTCCTGTATTTCGCCAGCGGCGCCATGCACGCTCCGCACCACGTGCCGAAAGAATGGGCCGACCGCTACCGGGGGCAGTTCGACGACGGCTGGGAAGCTTACCGGCACAAGGTCCACCAAAAACAGCTCGACATGGGCCTTATTCCGCCGGGCACCGAACTATCCCGCCACGACCCCGACGTGGCCCGCTGGGACAGCCTTACGCCGGACGAGAAAAAGCTGTACGCCCGCATGATGGAAGTCTTCGCCGGGTTTCTGGAGCATACCGACCATCACATCGGCCGACTGCTGGATTTCATCGAAAGCCTGGGCGAACTGGACGATACTCTAATCATGGTGATCTCGGACAACGGCGCCAGCGCCGAAGGCGGCCCCACCGGTTCGGTCAACGAAAACAAGTTCTTCAACAATGTGCCGGAGTCCTTGGAAGCCAATCTCAAGGCGCTGGACGATCTGGGCGGCCCGAAGTATTTCAATCATTACCCCTGGGGCTGGACCTGGGCGGGCGACACCCCGTTCAAGCGCTGGAAGCGGGAAACCTACCGCGGAGGCGTCAGCGATCCTTTCATCGTGCATTGGCCAAAGGGTATCCAGGCAAAAGGGGAAATCCGCCCGCAATACGCTCACGCCATCGATTTGCTGCCGACGGTACTGGACGCCTTGCAAATCGAGCCGCCGGCGGAAATCCGCGGCGTCGCCCAATCGCCCATCGAGGGCGTGAGCTTTGCTCATACCTTTAACGAGGGGAAGGCGGAAAACCGCCACGTCACCCAATATTTCGAGATGTTCGGCCACCGATCGATCTACCACGACGGCTGGCGCGCCGTATGCCCCGTTCCGGGGCCCTCCTTTGCCGAGTCCGGAATGTCCTTCGGACAGATGGAGATTACCGAGGAAAAACTGCGCGAACTGGATGCCCACGGCTGGGAGCTGTATCACGTGGCGGAAGATTTCTCCGAAACCCGCAATCTGGCCGATCAGCACCGGGACAAACTGATCGAAATGATCGCCATGTGGTATGTCGAAGCGGGCAAATACAAGGTCCTGCCCCTCGACAGCCGCGGCACCCAGCGATTCGCCGAGGAACGTCCCCAGCTTACCCGGGGCAGGCAGCGGTACATCTATTATCCCGATACCTCGCCCGTACCCGATAACGTGGCGGTGAAGGTCCTCAACCGGCCGCACAGCATTAGCGCAGAGGTAGAAATCCACGATGGCGCCGAGGGTGTGCTGCTGGCCCACGGCGGCAGTACCGGCGGGTACTCGTTCTTCGTCAAGGACAAAAAGCTGTGCTACGTGCACAACTACGTCGGCACCGAGGAGTTCGCGGTCGAATCCGACGCGGAGGTACCGCAGGGAAAGGCGGAGCTGCGCTTCGAGTTCGAACCCACCGGCCGGCCCGACCTCGCCCAAGGCAAAGGCGCGCCGGGCCGCGGCCAGCTCTACATCGACGGCAAACTCGTCGGACAGGCCGAACTTCCCGTCACCGTACCGCTTCTCATCAGCCTGGGCGAAGGGCTGACCTGCGGCCACGACGCGGCGTCTCCGGTGACCTCCCGATACGAAGTGCCGTTCGCCTTCAGCGGCAAGCTGAACCGGGTAACGGTGGACGTGTCGGGCGAACTGATCGAGGACAAGGAGGCGGAATTGCGGGCGATCATCACCCGGCAGTGAAAGGCATACGGTACAAGGATTTCAACCATGATCCACACCGAAGCCAAGACGGCGATCCGCTTCGCCTCCCCTGCCCCCGAGCCGCCCTTCCCCGATATGGTCTGGATCCCCGGCGGCACGTTTCTGATGGGATCGGACCGGCATTATCCGGAGGAAGCCCCGGCGCACCGGGTAGCGGTGGACGGTTTCTGGATGGACCGCTTTCCGGTGACCAACGAGCGGTTCGCCCGCTTCGTGGCCGCCACCGAGCATGTCACCTTCGCCGAAATACCGCCGAACCCGGCCGATTACCCAGGCGCCTTGCCGCACATGATCTACGCCGGTTCGCTGGTGTTCGTGAAGCCGCCGGGGCCGGTGAATCTCCGCGACATCGGAAATTGGTGGTCCTACATGAAAGGCGCCGACTGGCGGCATCCGCGAGGCCCCGAGAGTTCCCTCCAAGGGCTGGAGCGGCATCCGGTAGTCCACGTCACTTTTGCCGACGCCGAGGCCTTTGCCCGCTGGGAAGGCAAGGCGCTCCCGACTGAAGCCGAGTGGGAACGGGCCGCCCGCGGCGGGTTGGACGGCGTGGCCTATGCCTGGGGCGAGGAACTGGCGCCGGAGGGCAGGATGCTGGCCAATTACTGGCAGGGGCGGTTTCCCTGGGAAAACCTCGTCGTCGACGGCTACGAGGGCACCTCCCCGGTGGGAGCCTTTCCGCCCGACGGATACGGCCTGTACGACATGATCGGCAACGTCTGGGAATGGACCGCCGACTGGTACGAACCCGGCCACCCGTCCGCGCGGCAAGCGGCCTGCTGCGTTCCCAGGAATCCGCGCGGCGGGCGGGAGGAAGCTAGCTTCGATCCCTGTGAGCCCGTGATCCGGATTCCGCGCAAGGTGCTCAAGGGCGGTTCCCATCTCTGCGCGGAGAATTACTGCCGCCGCTACCGCCCGGCGGCCCGCTTCCCGGAACCGGTCGATACCTCCACCTGCCATGTGGGCTTCCGCTGCATCGTGCGGGCGACAGGCAGAACCGGCCAAACCGAGCCGTAAGTGAAGCCTGGAGTTCGGCGTGATCGCCGGAGTCGGCGAGCGTCCGGGCTGTATGCCGGGGTTTCTGGTCGCCCTGACGCCGGCTTTGGTCGGGGTGTTCATCCTGCTGGTTCTGCAGGCGAGGATCGGGGCGGCGGCATGATGCGCCCAACCGAGGATTTCCGAAGTTTCTGCTTTTCAACCGATGGAGGGCGCTGTCATGCGAGCCTCAACCTTCTTTTCCAAAGCCATCCTCCTGGCGACCGTGCTGTTTTCCGGCGCCGGCGCGGCGATCGGTGCCATCGCCGGCAACGCCGGCCTGGGCGCCGCCATCGGCGCGGGCACCGGACTGGTGGGCAGTTATCTCTACGACAAGCACAAACAGTCCGAACAACGGGCTTACGAGCAGGGTTATCAGCAGGGACGCCAGCCACAACCGCAAACCAATCCGTAACCGCCGGGCCACTCGGGACGCATGCCGGGAAAGATGGAAAACACCGCGCCGCCGACGACTCGAATATCGATGTGGGCAGGATCGAACGAATGATCGTCGACCTTTGACGAGGAACGTCCATCGGCATTAGCCATACCCTTCGAATCGGGCAAGATCAAGGAAAGCGAGTCCGGCGCGAAACCCGTCGTGCTCCGACGGATACGTTAATGCCCGTATTTCCGCTCCTTCATTCGACAACCAATAATGGCCGCAAGCGCAAAGCCCCCATGTCCGCAAGACAATGCCTTCTTGGCAAGGATCGGATTCGGCCGTATATGCCCTGGCGGATCAACATCCGTTTCGATGCCGATATCGTGCAGCGTTTCGACCTTGTCATCCTTCGCGCCGTTTCGTCGGCTATCGGCGCCGCAGGATAACGGGGCTAGTTTCACTCGCTTCGTCGGAAAGCGATGCAGCGATAGCGAAAATTCGAGCCCTTGCCAGCCGGGACGCTGATAGTCAGCCTAACCGATACATCCGGGAAAGCTTTGGCGCCGGCTCGGGTTCCGATTCAGGCACGCTGGAACGCAATTTTTTCGGCGCCGCTTCGGTCAAAACGAAAGAGTCCCTTCGCATTGCCTTGACCGGATTGCATTCAATCCGCCAGAACTTCAACGCGAGGTCTTATCATGACGGTCACCTTCACGGATGTTTTCAAGGTTATCTTCGCCATTCTTCTCCCGCCGCTGGGCGTCTTCATGGAAGTCGGGCTTGCAGGCGCCTTCTGGCTGAATATTCTGCTGACGATGCTGGGCTTCGTCCCAGGCGTCATTCACGCTCTTTACATCATCCTCACTCGTTGACCGGAAACGGCCGCCGACCGGCGAGTTATCCGCCAAAACGCCGGCATTGGCAGGATGGCTAGCCTGATCGTCGGTCGCGTCGTGCTCGCGATCATGAGTGTCCGAAACCTTTTCAAGTGCCTGCTGTTCGTCCTGCTGATCCTGGCTGCGGGCTGCGGTCCCGCCTTGCGTCCGTCGCTTTCGCAGCAGGAACTGCTCAGCGCCCGAGAGGCCAGCGACCGTCTGGTCAACGCGGAAATCAAGGGATTCACGCCGCGGCTCGTCACGCGGGCCAAGCAGGAGTACGACGACTATGTCCTGGGTGTCAGATCCGAACCGCCTGTAATCGACGCTCTCGTGATCTCCGGAGGCGGAGACTGGGGAGCCTTCGGCGCGGGCTTTCTCAAGGGCTGGGGACGGGTTCCGAAGGGGCCCATGGCACGTCCCGAATTCGACGTCGTGACCGGCGTCAGCACCGGCGCCTTGATCGCGCCGTTCGCTTTTCTCGGAACCGAGCGGACCATCGATCAGGTCCTGAATATGTACCGCGAACCGCGTCCGGACATCGTGAAACTTCGAGGGCTTCTGTTCTTCCTGCCGCGCTACGCGTCGTTCACCCGCATTCCGGGGCTGGAGCGGGATATCGCGGAAGCGATCGATTCGGAGTTTCTGAACCGCATCGTCCGGGAAGGCAGGCGCAACCGTATGCTGCTGGTCAATACCACCAATCTCGATGATGGGGACATGCGCGCCTGGGACGTGGTCGAGGAAGCGAGAAGTGCTCTCCGGACCGGTGACGTGGATCGGGTGCACCGCATCCTCCTCGCGTCGGCCGCGGTGCCCGGCGTCTTCCCGCCGCGCGAGATCGACGGCCGGCTGTATGTCGATGGAGGCGTGACCGGAAATATCCTGTATGGCGCGAGAACGCACGACGAAGACAGCTTTTCGGCGGTCTGGAAGAAGACTTACCCGGACCTGCCGATCCCCAAGCAGCGTTACTGGGTCATCCTCAACAACCAGTTCCGTTTTCTGCCGCAAATCACCCGGCAGACCTGGGCCGCCATCATGCGCCGCAGCACCAACCTGGCGACCCAGTCGGCTACCGTCAACGCGCTACGCCATCTTTACGCATTGGCCGAGATTTCGAAATTGAAGAGAGGCGCCGATGTCGAGATCCGGGTCATCTCGGTTCCCGCCGATTGGACGCCGCCGAAACCGGGCGTGTTCGTAAAGGAAACGATGAACGCCCTGGCGGACCTCGGGGAACGCATGGGTGCGAATCCTTCGAGTTGGCGCACCGAGCCGCCTTGAGCGGAATGCTCGGAAGCCGCGACGGCATCGGAATTCAAGTCGAACGGACGGCACCGGGGCGCTCCGGTCGCGGTCGGAT
>NZ_JBDIVO010000200.1:0-9018 GCF_039794385.1 Methylocaldum sp.
CATCCAGGCATCGCACCGTCGATTTCGCAGAGTCTCGTTCGACTATCCGTTAGGGAATGAAGCTGATTGGTCGCAGTGATTGGCATTCCCTGTACGAGAACTTTCACGAGGACGAACTTGGAGAAGAGTATGCGCAAGCTGATCGTTGCCGAACACATCAGTCTAGATGGCATTATTCAAGCCCCCGGTGGGCCTGAAGAAGATCCCAGCGGGGGATTCCGTCTCGGTGGCTGGATAGTGCCCTACGCCGACGAGGCCACCGGCCAAGCCGTGCAGGACCTGTTCGCGCAGCCGTTCGAGCTGTTGCTGGGGCGTCGTACCTACGACATATGGGCGGCGTATTGGCCGCGTGTACGGGCCGGCCACGCCATCGCTGACCTGTTCAACAGCGTACCTAAGCACGTGGCCACGCACCGACCCGATACGCTTGACTGGCAGTACAGTCATGCGCTGGAGGACGATCTTGTCGACGCGATTCGCGCGCTTAAACACCAGGATGGCGTGAACCTATTGACGTGGGGAAGCGGCGATATGGTGCGCCAACTGCTTGCAGCCGGGTTGGTGGACGAGCTTCGGCTTCTGATTTATCCCGTCGTACTTGGGCGCGGCAAGCGCTTGTTCGACGATGATGCACAGGTGTCGGCCTTCACCCTGGCGCACTCGACCAGCACTCCTGGCGGTGTGCTGATCACCCGCTACGTGCGCAGCGGCGAGGTGCGCACAGGGGCGTTCGAAGAAGTTGAGTAGGAAAAGCCAGTGACGCCTAACAAGCGGTTCCAGGCAACGCTATGTGCAGGGCGCTCGGACGCGCCTGAACCGCGGCGCCATGCGCAGGGCGCAAGGTTGTACATACAACCACAATACTCTACACTACGACAGTGTTTGAGAGATGTCTGTATTTCAATGTCAATGCTCTAGCAAGAGCAGTGAATCGCATTTGGGACGAGGCTTTCAAGGAACTTGGCTTGTCGCCTGCGCATGCCTATTTGCTCAGACTCGTGCTGGCGTCACCTGGAATATCCCATAAGGCGATCGCTAGTGAGCTAAAGCTCGAGAAATCTACTATCACCCGTTTTGTTGATTCGTTACAGGAAAAGGGGTTGGTCCAAAGATCAAAACTTGGGGCTGAAGACAATCGCGAACAGCGAGTGTTTCCTACCGACAAGGCCAAGAGCATGAAGGAAGCGCTGGAGGCAACATGCGATGCTTTATATAGGAGGATGTGCGGTAATTTGGGCGAAGCTGAAATGAAAGCCCTCGTGGCACAACTTCGCAAAACCGCTCGATTGTTGTCGTGATTTTTTTGCCCATAAAGTTGCTCATACAACCATTAATGGAGATACGGGATGAACCTTACAACTAATCCGATTACCGGATTCGAATCTACGGAAAACGATGGCAAGCCACTTAATGCTCTTGAGGAGTTTTACCGTGCGTTTAATACCCGAGACTTGGAACTCATGAGCGCCAACTGGGCAAATTCCGACGAGGCATCAATGTCCAATCCCCTTGGCGGAGTGCGTAGAGGGTGGGAAGCGATAGAAGAAGCATATTCAAGAATTTTCGCAGGCCCTGCCGAGGTGTATGTCGAGTTCTACGACTATACGATTCACCACGCCGGAATCATGTTCTGCGCTGTCGGTCGAGAAAGAGGATATTTCCGCGCTAATGGGAAGCAAGTTGACCTTGCCATCCGTACCAGTCGGTTTTACCGAATGGATTGCGGAAAATGGCACCAGATACACCACCATGGATCTATCGACGATCCTGCATTATTGGCCGAGTACCAGTCGGCCGTTCTAGGAAAATAGAACAAGAAGCCCAACCCATGATTCCGCCGGATGCTGCGCGATAACACCGCGCAGTGCCGGTGAATCCAAACCTGGAGAATGCAGAAAAACGCCCTACTCGAAAACTCAGCCCACAAACAATCAGCAAGTTACAGACGCAAAAATGCTCGAAAACTGGTTTCTTCTACACCATCCTTAGGTGCCCAATGCTTACCCCGGATCAGTTCAACAAGCTCGGCGCGCAAAACTTGCCAGGCTATCTTGGCATCGTCGTCACTCATGTGGGACCAGCGGAAGTACGGTCTGAACTCCAGGTAAAGGCGTCGCTCATGGCACCGAATGGTTTTCTTCATGCAGGAAGCGTCGTCGCGCTCGCCGATACCTCGGCAGGCTATGGTTGCGTCGCCAATCTCCCTGAAGGAGCCATAGGGTTCACGACGATCGAACTCAAGTCCAATCATGTCGGAACCGCCCGCGAAGGCATGATCGAATGTATCGCGAAGGCGGTTCACCTCGGCAAGACAACCCAGCTCTGGGATGCAATCGTCATTCACCGAGAGACAGGCAAGACCATTGCACTTTTCCGCTGCACGCAAATGGTTCTCTATGACAAACCGGGCACCTAAGCCTTCCATCAATGGACTTCCCCCGGTCTGCGGCCCGGTCGCCTCTCATGTCAAACCTCAGCCGGCGACAAAAGCAACGGAGGAGTCCCTCGTGAAATTTAGGAGACACATTGAATGATTCGCACGTTTGTGATCGTTCTCGCGGCATTAGGTTCGATAGCTGCCGTGGCATCGGCGAAGTCCTTGCCGCCGAATGCCTCGGCGGCAAGGACACGACAGGCAGATACCCCCTTGGGCCGCATTGAGCCCACCCAGGCGCCGGTTACCGGTCAGGAGGATTTAGGTGATTTAGGCCAGCCTCGCCAAGTTCTCGCCCAGTTCTATCGAGCCATCAACAACCGCGACTTGAACTTGATGGCCCAAAACTGGGACCAGTCTGCGGAAGCGGTCATGGACAACCCCCTGGGCGGCGTCAAACGGGGCTGGCCGGAGATTCGCTCGGTTTACGAGCGTCTCTTCAGGTTCCGCTCGCAGTACCATTTCGAGTTCTACGACTATACGCTGCACGAGGCAGGCGATCTGTTCTACGTAGTGGGCCGAGAGCGAGGCTGGATCGAGGTTGATGGTGCGAGGCTGGACTTGGCGATCCGTACGACACGGATTTTCCGCAGAGTGAAAGGACGGTGGCTGCAGTTTCACCATCACGGCTCAATCGAGGACCCAAACATGCTCGCGGCTTACCAGAACGCCGTGCGGTGAATTCGGGAATCCGAGATGGAAGAACGCCGTGGTAAGGCCGCTCGCCTGCGGTCGGGACAAAGTCTCCGGACCTCACGAGCGTCGTCGATTGCCCCCCTCCGACAAGAGGGGCGCGCCCCCCGCCTTAACCTTAAAAGGAAAGACGCATGGATGTTACTGCAATTCCCTTTATAGAGAAGGTCGGGATATGCCGAACGGAAGAAGGAACGCTTAAACTGCCCTTCAGCACGTCAACGCAAAACCACTTGAACACGATACATGCGAGCGCACAGTTCGCGCTTGCCGAGACAGCCAGTGGCGAAGCACTGCAACGACTGTTTCCCGAGCTTGCGGGGAAGGTTGTGCCGGTCCTGCGGGAATCCCATGTCAAATTCAAAAGGCCGGCAAGCAGTGCTATTTTCGCGTTCCCAGCCGTATCCGAAGAGGCCGTTTCAAAATTCAAAGAGCAGTTTGAAAAGAAACGGCGGTCGTCCATCACCGTCGATGTAGAGGTCAGAGACTCTGATGGTGTCGTCACATCCGTCGGAATGTTTGATTGGTTCGTGCAAGGCCTCCCGCAGGGGAAGACATAACGAGTCGCTTCGGTCGACGGCCTTGATTCCGCTTCGCTTCGCTCCGGTAAGGCTGCGGCTGAGCTTGGTCACTGGGGGCAGGTATGTCACCGAGATTGGCACATGTCGTTTTTGCGCTGGCAATAGTGGCCGTACAAAGGGCTTGGCTCAAGAGTTGTGAAATACAGGGGGCGCTTACAATGGCTCCTACAGAATGGACAAACCGCGCAGTCAACTGGTGTAAGAAGAATCAGACCGGAAGACGTGCAGAGGCGCTTCGTCTTTGGCTTGGCTGCATAATGGAGGATGAGGATGAATACGGTCCAGTCTGTGGCCAGTTATAACCCTAACTTTCACTTCGAGCGAGGCACTCCGACAGCCGGCTTTGCCGCCTGTTTCCACGCACCTCAAGCTTCACGTTGAGAATGTAGAAAAACGCCCTACTCGAAAACCCAGTCCACAACCAATCAACAAGTTACAGACGCAAAAATGTTCGAAAACTGGTTTTTTCCACAGCATCGTTAGGCGAATAAAAGCATGGGGACCCAACCGTATAAAGAAATTTTGAGCGCCGTTGCAATTGCTCTCACTTTTGCGGCCTTTGTTCCCTATATCCGCGCAATCGTTAGCGGCGCAACCCGACCCCATGTTTTTTCCTGGGTCATTTGGGGCGCGACAACCTTCGTTGTTTTTCTTGCCCAACTTGAAGGAAAAGGCGGAATTGGTGCTTGGCCCATCGGGGTTTCGGGAAGCATCACCATTTTTGTCGCGGTCTTGGCTTACGTGAAGCGCACGGACATTACGATCACAAGAACCGATTGGATGTTTTTCGTTTCGGCGCTGTCTTCGTTACCGCTTTGGTACTTTACATCAGACCCACTGTGGGCTGTCGTCATTCTTACCACCGTAGATATTCTGGGGTTTGGACCAACGGTGAGGAAGGCATATAGTTCCCCGCATTCAGAGTCATTGCTATTTTTCGCCTTGTTCGCGGCCCGTAATGTCCTCGTAATTTTGGCCCTTGAAAGTTACTCGGTCACGACGGTTCTGTTTCCCGCAGCTATAGCTGCGGCATGTATGTCATTAATGGCAATGGTCACAGTTCGAAGACGAGCATTAGCAACATGAAAGCACAAAACGATAAACCGCCTAACCACGCCGGTTATGGCGAACGTTGGGTGTCATGAAATGAGCACAGAGATCACCATCCAAAGAGCCACTGCCAAGGATGCAGTGGAAATCGCCGAAATGGTTGGCGAATTGCTGGCTGAAATCACGAACGCCATCGGAATTCAGGCGTTCAACTTCAACTTTGCCGAAACAGCATCTAGGCTGACGGACTTCATTAATCAAGAGAAATATTTCGTCTTTGTCGCTCGCAACGAAAATGGAAGGCCAGCAGGGTTCATTTCCCTTTATGAAAGCTACGCCCTCTACGCGGAGGGAGCATTTGGCACCATTCCCGAACTTTACGTTCGGCCGGAGTACCGCTCGGATGAATTGGGTCTTCGCCTTGTATCTCAGGCCAAGGGGTTCGGCTCGTCACGTGGCTGGACTCGATTGGAGGTAACAACTCCTCCCCTGCCACAATTTGATAGAACTCTGGCGTTCTATGAACGCGAGGGCTTTTCCATAACCGGCGGGCGCAAACTGAAGGTTTTGCTATGAAACCGATCATTCAGGAGGAGATAACGGGCTGCGGCATCGCGAGCGTCGCTGCACTCGTTGGAGTCACTTACAAACAGGCGAAGGCTGTGGCGAATAGTCTCGGCATTTTCGCGGAGGATCGGCGCCTCTGGTCAGAAACGCATCATGTTCGCACGCTTCTGCGGCAGTTCGGGCTTGATGCTTCGCCCGATGAGTCGCTGTTTCAGTCTTGGGAGTCTTTACCTACACTTGCCCTTCTCTCCACCAGGTGGCACTTGGAGCAGGGTCGGCCTTTCTGGCATTGGGCTGTTTTCTGGCGCGGGCCTCGTGGTCCCGTTGTGCTGGACTCCAAGAAGGCGCTTGCAAGCCATGTCCGCACGGACTTTTGGCGAATCAAGCCAAAGTGGTTCATTGAGGTCCATCGCCCCCAATAATCCGCTCCAACCAACTGGTAAACCGATGTGCGGTTTGCCAGCGGCTGAGCACAGGCGTTGGCCATAGTGTTCTACGATGGACTGGTTGTACCGGGAGCCCTTCTTCTGCTGGCTTCTGGATGATGATCGAGTTCTATGGCGGTTGGAATTTCGTGCAAGTTCCCTGGTTGCTCGGAATGGTTGTGCTCTTCGCCTTCGAGTTTGTCTAGGGCAATACGGTCACCCGCTTTTACCTCATGCGCCTGCGGCGCATCACCAGAGAGGCCCTGCAGGCGGGCGCGATTACGCCGGAGCTCGAGAAGGCCCGGGGCGAAGGGATTCCCACTTTCACACATTTTCTTGATCTGCCCATCCTATTCTTGATAGTCGCGCTTGGCGCTATCCGGCCAATGAGCTGGACGCTGTTTATTGTCGGCACCGTCGTTGCTGTTGTCATCGCAACGGCGCTGACACTGTATATCCCGAAGCTGTACCCATGGGGGGAAGCGAAACGGGAGTCCTAACAAACCCGTCAGCACGGACGCGAATTCCGCGGTGTTCCATTTGCGCAAGTTCTTAGCAATGCTGGTGCCCCCGAAAGGTTAAGCTTGAAGCCAGCCGTGAGGAGTTCAAGGAAGAGGTCAAATGCGAGGGGCGCCGTTGAGCGGCTTACCAATCGGGTACGGTGGCACATCGGGAGCACGGGGCCTAGTTTGTCATTCCAGCCGACCGTTTTGCGCCGCGCTCCAAATGTCGGCTGGACTACCATGTTAAGGAAGCTCTGATTAAGCCCTTCGACAGGCCTGTCCTGAGCCTGTCGAAGGGGCATGAACGGAATCCACTTGTTCAGAGCTTCCTCAAGGACGTAGAAATCCCCTCACTCAAAATTCAGCTCATGTAGAATGCCAGCGCACCCGCGTATTCCGCCGCATGGGAAGCGGCTCCATCGGCGGAATGCGGGAATACCCTATTCCGCACTACGGCCGGGGCGCACGCTACGCCGACACCCGCCCCGTTGACTATACTCGCCGCATCGTTTTCGTTACGGGAGGGGGAATCCACATGCTGAATCTGCAGAAGGGCTTTGGGATCGGCGATCAGTTCGTTCCCTGGGGCGCGACGCTCGAGGAAGCGTGCCGGCAGCTCGGCATTCAGCCGGGGCACGGTTGCCACAGGGCGGAAGAAGTCAGGCTGCTCTGCGCGAGCGCTTACGGCTTTGCGGCGGTGAACGTCCACCTGGAGGCACCCGCGACGGATCGCCCGGTGACGAGCGTCGATTTCGAGCTGGCGCCCGCAGGGACCGGAACGCCCGAGCCCGAAATCTGGGCCGCGCCCCTGTCCGAACGCTTGGGACCACCGGACCAGGTGAGCCGTTCCGAAATCCCGTCCTATGCCGATCCGGCCGACTGCGTGCCGTTCTATGCCCGCTGGGTACGTCCCGAGACCAGCGTCGGTCTCTCGATCTACGGCGGGTTGCGTAAAGTCGACGGCGGCCAATCCGCCGGCACCTTGTGGTTGAGCTGGAACGAGCAGTTGGCCGCGCAACCCTATATCGAGGAATGGCGTGCTCGCGTCGCCCGGCTGACGGCCATGGCCGAACGGCCGTCGCAGTTGCGGACCTTCGTGCTGGATTGGCCGCAGAACGCGTACTGGCTGACGGGAGACGCCACACCTCAGGCGCTGGCCGCACGCCAGGCGCGTATCAGCCTGTACCAACCCACACTTCTGGATACCCCTGCCAATATCGCCGCCAAGCTCAACCCGCACAGCTTCGCACTCTGGAGCAGCGAGTCGAACGGCATCTGGTGCGCCTCGACTTTGCGGGACAGCGTGATGTTCGAGCTCGGGCAACCGGTGCAGGCCACCTGGGTCGACCTGCAGCCGGCCAAGGGGCCCGGCTATGCGATGCTGCAGCTCGGAGTCTGGTCCGTTTACGGGCGACACGGCTCGCGCGCCATCCGCGACGCCGCGCAAATGCTCGCCGGCTTTCCCGGAGTGACCGTGAAACAGGAAGGGGGCTACGATTGCTGACTTATGACACGCCGGATGCGGGCGCAGCGCCCATGAAAATCGTCACGATCATACTTTTGGTACTCGGCGCACTGCTCGCGCTCGGGGTTTTCCTGGCCGCCCTGCCCTGGATCGAGGTTGCCGTGCTCAATAGTTTTTTCGCCAAGGAAATCGCCACGAACTCAGACCTGCCATGGGCGGCGCCCGGCCGCAAGGCACGCTACTATTCGCTCAAATCCTGGGACTGGAACAACGGGATCACCCGCGTCCCCGCGTGGGGCTCCAACTCGTGGCGCAAGGAGTACCCGCTCGACACGGCAAACAAGGCCTTTGCCTTCCTAGAGAAACACCGCGCGATGAATGCCTGGCCCGCAGCGGGCACCTTCGAAACCTATAGCGTCTATGAACAGCTGCAGCCCGGCGACGTGCACCACCAGGACGATTACGGCAACACCATCGTGACCTATTCCCAGCGCGTGGCGCCCTATCGCTTCTTCATCGTCTCGATCGAACCGACGGTCATCGTCATGCAATCCGCGCCGGAACTGCCCGCATGGCAGGAGGAATACGTGCAGCAGGGATATTCGCGCGACAGCCGCTGGATACGGTGGTATATGAGCCTGCCGGAGCAGCAGCGCTTGCCCGACCTGGTCTGGCTGCAGAACCCGCTGGAGTTCGGCACCGAGCTGCCGCGCGGGAGCGGCTGGAAATGGTTCTCGCCCGACCTCGAACAACTGCCCACCGATTTGCCGCTGGTCGAGAGCGGCAGCGCCGTGATTCCGCTCAAGCACGGTCAACTGAAATTCCGGCCCAGCGAATCGGGATGGCATGTCGTGCGGGAATGAGTCCCATACAGCGAGCAGCCCGAATGAAATGCAGCGAAATCCGGGGAGGTAGAAGCGCCGATCATCCCGGATTCCGCAAGCTTCATCCGGGCTACGTCGGCTATACGGGCACTCGCGAGTCGGTCGGGAATCCCTTCCAATCGCAAACGGTGTCTCCGGGAGCGCCGGAGCCCCCCCTTCCCGACGCCACGTCCCGGCCGAGCGCCTTCGTCGGAAGGGTCGCGACTAAAGCGACCGTTTGCGATTGGAAGGGTCGCGACTAAAGCGACCGTTTGCGATTGGGAAAGGATTGCCGACCTACGAAGGCTTAAATCAATTCACCCCAGCCGAAGGCGCCAACCACTTCCGCCGAGCCTGTTTTGTCGTACGAACGAGAAGAAAACGCTCTAAGCGCCGGCACGGCTGCATGACCGAGAACCGGCGATGGGGACTCAGCC
>NZ_JBDIVO010000201.1:0-9012 GCF_039794385.1 Methylocaldum sp.
GGTTCGCGGCGATGCGAAAAGCCAGGGCGCGCGGATTGTCGGCAGGACTTCGTCGCTCGCTCTGATGCAGGCGCAGATAGGTTTCCTGGACCAAATCGGCAGCGGTTTCCGGACATCGGAGGCGGCGCATGAGAAAGGCGAAAATTTCGTCCCGACTGTCCGAGAAAACGCTTTCGGTGCCGAGCGATGAAGGATTCATAAATTGGCGATGGGATTCGGTGCCGGTTTGGTGGGAAACGGATTGCGTCCGGAGCTTGTGTACGAGACAGTTGCCTGGGTTTCCGCGAGCTATGTTGGGGAATGTATTGATTTTCGTGAACAAGCTTTCGACCTGCATCGACGCCATGATTGTGCGATGTGGTCGCGGTCGGCCTTTCCATCAAGCGCCCGAGGTGCTCGGAGAGGCCGACCGCTGGTCAGCATCAATAACATAACAAACGGCGTGCCAAATCTTTTTGCCTTTATATTTCAAAAGTTTATTAAATCACGCGGTTTTCGAATGGGGGGAGCTTTAATGCATTTGCCGCACTGCGGCGAGTGAAATGCCGCACGGTCCATGCGACAAAATGTCACCTTGAATCAATGGGTTAGGTTTAATAGGATAATCCCATCTCGTAGCAGCTATTGGTTCTCCTCCGAGGCCAACCGTACGAGTGCGTGAGATCTCCTCATTCGATCGGGATGCCGTTCAGTCGGCATCCCGTTTTTTTTTGCATTACGCCCATGTCAATTCGCCCGGATCATAGCGGAGAAATGTCGGGTTCATGCCTCAGCACAACCCGCCTCGCCAAATTCGATTTCTCTCTATAAAGGTCGCGCTCGAGGCGTTTTCGCGATACGCCTTTCGCCCGACGCGCCGCAAGCGGGCTTCCGGAAACACGGACTCAGCCGCGCTGACGGCGGATGCAATCGGAATCGGCGTCGCTCCGGGCGTTATTTTCGAAGTCAGGCCGTGCGGGTCGGCCTAGCCATCCAGTTCGACCGGGGAGAACAGATTGGCCATCGGGCGGACGTAATCGAAAAACACCAGATAGACGCCGCTGAACGCCACGACCGCGAGTACCGGAGCGCTGTAGATGCCGAAAACCTTGTGCGGGTCGAATATGAGGCGCTCCCGGCTCGCGCGGCGCTTGACGGTCAAGGCCCGGACGAGCTGATTCCGGCTCGGCCACCAGAGGTAGATTCCGGTCAAGACCGAGACCAGCAGCGCGACCCCACCGGTGGCGCGGGAACTCGTGCCAGGGGATCGATGTGCGATCTCTTCGCTCGGATGGTCTGCCGGGTCAAAAGCTTCATCTAGACCCCCCAATGTTATTGTTTATCCTCGTGGAGGTAGACGGACCGCGCGCAAAAAGCCGCCAAGCGGGTTGAGATCTTTTAACGAGCGGCATGTGCTCCGTCGAGTTTTTTCCGTCAAACGCCACAGATGACTTAGGCTTTTGCCGCTCCGACCTAGAAGGGAAGGCCATTCACGGTGCCGCGATTGCCGATATGCCGCATCCTTCCTTAAGTTCCGTTCACTCGAAATATGGCCGCGCAGCAAGCGTTGCGTGACCTTGCCCTTTGTTTCGTAATCTGGTTGAGGCAAAGTGGATGTTTGTAGGTCAAGTTGGCTCGATTCTTTCTTTGTTAAGTCCGCACGTTTCCTTTGAGACGTTTTCCATTCATTCCACTTCCAAGGAGGATTTCGATATGTTGATGGGTGCGCTTGCCGTTTTTACTTTAGTTGCCGCTATGGGCTTGATGATGATCCGGGACGCCTGGCGCGGCCAATCCGTGGGGCCGGCTTACTCGCTGGTTCATGCCGCCGCCGCGCTGCTGGGCTCCGGTTTGGTGATCGCTGTCGCGCTGGATGGCGACCAGCGGGTTTATGCCAATATCGGCATGGCCGTAGTCATCATTCTTTTGGGAGCTGCGATGGGATTCGCCGCCAAAAGAGGGAGATCGGCGCCTAGAATCGTGCTGATGGCCCATGCAGCCCTGGCGGTTGCTTGTTATGGGCTGTTGGGTTTTTTCGCTCTGAATCCGGACGCGGCGTTGATGTAGTTGTTTCTCGAACTGCGCCGAGGTCTATACATCTTCGTATCCTCTGATTTTGAGAGGAAAACCCTGACCCCCGCCCACTGGAAAGTGTTGCAAAGGTCCAATTTATAGGCTGGGCTGAGGAACGAAACCCAGCATTTTCGCGGATTGCTGGGATTTCTTCGTCATCCCGGCCTATTTTTGCTTTTGCGACACCCGGTGGGAGAGGGGACTTATGCTCGGTGATTCCTGAATGGTCAATACTGGAATAAGCATTAGCGTTTTCGCCAATGGGTTCCCAAGCGGGGAGCTCGGGAACCCCCAAGTTCAGGCGGGTAGGGATACGATTCAGGCGTTCTCAAAAGCGGATCGTCACGCCGCCGATCACCGTTCGGCTCGGGCCCGGGCGCAAACCATTCGAGTAGTCTGAGACATACAGCTTGTCCGTCAGGTTGCGACCTTGAACCCAGAGCGTTACCGGAGTGTTCGGGATGGCATAGGTCGCGCGCGCCGAAAGGAGGGTGCGGCTGGGGACGGCGCCCACGACGATGGGCTCGCGGAGGTCGATCACATCGCCCGCCTCCGGAGGGGCGCCGTCTTCATCCGTCAGGATGGGATCGCGGGTGTTGGCCGGGTCGGTGAAGAAGCTGTCCATATGGGTCAGGGTCGCGCTGATCTGCCAGCCGCTCGTGTGTTCCAGGCCCAAGGTCAAACTGCCCGTGTGCAGCGGAACCTCGGGCACTTGATTACCCTTGCTGACGCCCTCGGTGAATCTCGCGTCCGTATAGTTGTAGGCCAGCATGCCAAAGAAATTATAGGGCGACTGGGTGTAAGCGGCCGAGTCGACCCGCACCGCGACATCGACGCCGACGGCCTCGGAATCTTCCGCATTGATGAATATGTCCCGCCCGGTGTTCGGATCGATGTAGGGGAGTTGCACGAGCGTGTTGTCCAAGACGTTGTAAAAGCCCGCCAGTTCGAAATTGATGCCCTTCACGAAGCTGGAGCGCACCCCGATCTGCGAGTTGATACCGGTTTCGGGAACCAGCGGGAAGTCGCTGCCGCGAGCCGGCGCGGGCGTACAGCCCCGCTGCACGCTGGCAAAGAGCTGTGTGTCCGTGAAGCCGCTGTAAAGAAAGCTGATGCCCGGCAGCAGAATCGATGTGTTGTCTTCCTCTTTCGGCTCGGGGCCATCCTCTGCGTCGAAAACGCGCGTCTTGTTTTGGGTGTAGTGCTCCATGCGGAGGCCCGGAGTTATCGTCCAGTCGCCGAAGCGCATGGCGTCCTGCAAATACGCGGAGTAAGCCGAGGCCTGATAGCGTTCGTCGCGGGTCAATGTGCCGCGATCATCCACGTCGAGTACCTCGCCGACTTCACCTTCCGTGCGCCGATCCTGGTAGGCCGTTCGCCCTGAGCTTGTCGAAGGGTTTCTTGAACCTACTGGGATAGGCTCTTATTCACGCCCGAAGTTCTTCGGGAGCAATGCCAAGGCAAAAAGCACGATGAGCAAGAGAAACAGGATTCCGGCGATGGCCATGCTTTCAAGCCACGCTTGGCCGTATGCCAGGCCCTGGGCCAGCCGTGCGCCTAAGGTTTTCCATGGCGGGCGAGCCGGTTTCCGGACCGCCTTATTCCATAAACTTTTCATACCCGTCCAGGCACTCAGCGCCAGCCGTTCCGCCGGTACGAGCAAATCGCCCGCTGGTATCGGCGGGGCGGACCGGGCGAACCGGCGGCCGAACAGATAAGCCAGCAAGATACCGCCGCCCACCGGCCATAATTCGCTCCAGAGAATCCCGGGTTCCAGCGCATGCTCGAAAAAGGCCCGCGCCGCGTCGGCGAACATGATCCAGGTGAGTGCAAATACGCCAAGCAGCGCCAGCCCCCAGGTAAGACCCAATCCCCGGCTCCCGCTGCCGTGGCTTTCCGTCAGCGCCTCGTGTCGGACCAGGTAGAGGAAGCGTACGAGCAGCAGCGTGGTGCCCACCGCCGCGAAAGACAATGTCCAGGCCAGCCAGTCCTGCGATGGTTCGGGCACCGAGCCTATGGCTCTCTTGAGCGACTCTTTGGCGAGCGCACCGCTGGTAAAGGGAGCTCCCGCCAGCGCCAGCGCGGGCAGCAGCAGCCCGGCCGTGATCCAGCGAAGTTTCCGCTCGTCGCGAGCGGTTTCCCGCGCGACTCCGACGCCGAGGAACAAGGCTCCCTTGGCCAGAGCATGATGGACCGCATAGACCGTAACCGCCGCCAGACACGACGGCCAGCCCGCCGGTGCCGCCAAGCCCAATCCGACCGGCACGGTGATGAGCCCCATTTGGCTGATGCTGGAATAGGCCAGCACGGTTTTGGAGTCCTTTTGGACCAATCCCACCCCAGCACCGTAGAACGCCGCGGCGAGCCCTGCGGCCGTCAGTCCATAGCCCCAATCGGGAAGAGCCGCCTGCCCCAGCGGCAGAAAGCGCAGCCAGCCCAAGAGACCGGCCTTGATGATGACTCCGCTCAGCACCGCGCTGGCGGGAGTGGGGGCGACCGGATGCGCCAAAGGTAGCCAGACATGAAGCACCAGGACACCAACCTTGATCCCGAATCCGCCGAGGAACAACGCCACGATCAGATTTCGCTGCGGCGATACGGCGACAGCCTTCGGAATCTGGTCGAGAAACAGACTTTCCGCCGCGCTCGCGCTCAGCAAAAAAGCGACGAGCAGCATGGCCTCCCCAAGGATGGCCAGGATCAGATAGATGCGCCCCGCTCGGTGCGGCTCTTCACCGCCCTCATGCACGATCAAGCCATAGGCGGAAAAAGTCATCAGAGAAAAGAATAAATAAAAACTCGCCACGTCCTGGGCCAAAATGACGCCGAGATTGCCCGTCATGGTGCTCAGAAAGAACCCGCCGAAGCGGCGGCGCTTCGAATCGGAGGCCAGATAAACCTGAGCGTAAAGGCCTGCGATCAGCCACAGCAGAGCGGTGAAGATTAGAAACATCCGACCGGTGGCATCCAGTCCCAAACGCGTGCCTAGCAATAACCAGGACAGATCGATGCGGAAATCCGGCGCCGCGGCCAGAACCAGGCCCGGCAATGCGGCCCAGGGCGCGATAGGCCATGTCGGGGAACGCCCTGAGGCCATGAATAGCGCGATCGCCAGAAGGGAAGGAGCGAGCAGGGCGGCGGCGACCAGCCAACTCGTGCTCACGAAACGTACTCCCGGGCCGTGACCAACTTGGCCCAGCCCAGCGGGCTGAACCACGAGCCCGCGAACAGTCCGGCGGCAAAGGAGAGAAGAGCGGTGATCAATGTGGGCACCAGCAGCGTCGGACGGGTTTCGAGCTGATCGCGTTCGCGTTTCGGCCATTCTCCGCTCGCGGGCAGAAACCAGATGCGACGTAGGACCGGCAGGAAATAAGCGGCGTTGAGCACGGTGCTGACGGCAAGCACAGCGAGCGCCCAGTAGTCCTTCGCGGCTATCGCCCCCAAGCCCAGATACCATTTGGTGACGAAGCCGGCGACCGGCGGGACGCCGATCATGCCCAAGGCCGCCACGGTAAACGCAACCATGGACCAGGGCATGCGCCGGCCGACGCCGTTCATTTCGCTGATCTTGTGAATGCCCAGGGTTTCGGCCAGATCGCCTGCGCAGAAGAACAGAGTGATCTTCATCAGTCCCTGGTGTACCAGGTGCACGACGCCGCCGATGGTCGCCAGCGGACCGAGAATGCCGATTCCCAGTACGATGTACGACACCTGACTGACGGTGGAATAGGCCAGCCGCCGCTTGAGGTCGTCCTGAGTCAACGCCCGCACCGAGCCATACACGATGGTGATGCCCGCGACCCATGACAAGGGACCCAGCACGCCCAGGCGAGCGGCGAACTCCACCCCGTACACGTCGTAGGCGATGCGCACGATGCCGAAGGCCCCGGCCTTGACCACCGCCACTGCATGCAACAAGGCGCTTACCGGGGCGGGCGCCACCATGGCGACCGGCAGCCAGCCGTGGAGCGGCACCAGCGCAGTCTTGACCCCGAGCCCCGCGACCAGAATCGCGAAGATCGCGAGCAGGTCAGGGTAATCAACCACCGAAACCCCCGCCAGCACACCGCGCTCGGTGAACTCGACAGACCCTACCACCTCGTACAGCCAGACGACGCCCACCAGCAGCAGTGCGCCGCCGGTCATCGTGTATTGCAAATAGACCTTCCCGGCGCGCAACGCGTCCGCTGTACCGCGGTGCACCACCAAGGGATAAGTGGACAACGTCAGCAGCTCATAAAAGATGATAAAGGTGATGAGATCGCCGGCCAGTGCGATGCCCATGGTGGAGGTCACGCACAGGCTGAAAAAACCGAAAAACCGGCTGCGATGGGGCGATCCTTCCAGATAGCCGATCGCGTAGATCGTAGTGAGCAGCCATAGGACCGAGGAAAGCCCCACGAACAGCATGCCCATCGCGTCGGCGCGCAATACGAAATCTTGATCCGGCAGCAGAGGCAACCGGGTTTCGTAACGATGTCTCTGGAACACGCCCCATACCATGATGCCCACCAGCACGAGCTTGGCTACCGCGCCGATCAGATTGAGCCAGGAGCGGGTGCGATGCTGTTCCTCGCCGACGAAGAAAATGAGCAGGCCGGTTATGAGCGAACTCAATACCACCAGGAGGGGCAACCAATCGTCGAAAGTCATGGGGCCACCGTCGACGGTGCGGAGGCTTCGAGCAGAAGGGGCGCGCCCGTCTGCAAGAGGCGAAGCGGATAAGCCGCCGCAAGCCCCAGGGCCAGGGCGATGCCGGCCAAAGACAGCGCGGCTAAGGGCATGACCAAGGGCACCGGATGGAACGCAGCGTACTCCCTTGGTGGCAGAAAACAGCGGCGCAGCACTCGAAAGATATAGGCGGCGGACGCGAGCCCGCCCAAGACCAGAACGGCGGCCCACCACCATTGCCCGGAGGACAGCGCGGCATTGAGCAGAAGCCACTTGGCGATGAATCCTCCGCTCGGCGGCAGACCCATGAGACTGACACCAGCCATGGCGAAGGCGAACAGGCTGATGGGTAGGTGCCGGCCGACGCCTTCCAGCCGATCGATCCGGTCTTCGTCGGTCACTTTCAGCATGGCGCCGGCCGCCAAGAACACGGCGGCCTTGGCCACGGCATGGGACACGGCCAAGTACACGCCGCCGCTCAAGGCGGCCGGGGCACTCGTAGAAGACGCAGCGGCAAGCGGAAACGTCAGAAACAAATAGCCGACTTGAGTCACGGTCGACCAGGCGATCAGCATTTTCAGCTTTTCCTGGTGAAACGCGAGCCAAGCCCCGGCAAACACGGCTATGGCGCCCAGAGAGCCGATTCCTTGTGTAAAGACTTCGGTCAGCGCGGACGGAAAGACCTCGAACCAAAGGCGCAGCAGCATGTAAAAAGAAGCCTTGATGACCAGTCCCGACAGCAGAGCGCTGACCGGAGCCAAAGCACTCCCGTGCGCAGGCGGCAACCAGAAATGGAGCGGAAAAAGGGCAGTCTTCAGCATCAGTCCCACGGTAATCAGGCTCGCCGCCAATGTGTTTGCGGGTTCCGGGCGGAACAATCCCGCCATCCGCTCCAGTGACAAGGTGCCGTAGGCGCCGTACAGCAGGGCTACGCCCATGAGATACGCCAGAGAGCCCGCCAGCGCCGCGAGAAGATAGCGGAGCCCGGCAGCGAGCGAGTCTCGGTCGCCCGCGAGCACGACCAGACCGACGGCGCTTAGACTCAACAGTTCGAGGGTTACGTACAAATTGAAGAGATCGGCCGAGAGAAAAACGGCGTTGAGCGCCCCCCACAAAAGCCACCAAAGCGGCCAGAACCGGATGCCGCGGTTTTCGTCGCCGGCAAAATAACCCAGAGCATAGAGGCTGATGAAACTTCCTACTGTTGCCGTCATGCCCAACATCGCGAGGCTCAGCCCGTCTGCTCGCAGATCGATCCCGAGAGGTGCTCCCCAGCCTCCGATCGGATAGTGCTGGAGACCCGCATTTTCGAATTCGAGAATGAGCCGTATCAGCGAGAACCAAATGCCGGTCATCGTTGCCGCCAGCAGGCTTCTGTGGCCGCGCGGTCCGAACAGGAAGGAAAGAGCTCCGGCCATCAGAGGAAGCAAAATCAGCAAGGGTATCCATGGCGCGGCGAACGAGATGCCGCTCATGGCTCGGGCCGAGGATCGTTCGGCAGGCGAGTTTCTCCGGTCAAGTCGTAAAGACGCCGGACCAGCGCCAGCCCAAAAGCGGTAGCGCTGACCGCGACGACGATTCCGGTGAGTACCAGGGCTTCCGAAACCCGGTCCGGCGGCGTTCCGGCGACTCGCTGCGGCAGCCCCACGAGGACCAGGAACACGCCGCTGCCCATGATGTTGAATGCGATCAGTCTCCGTACCAGATGAGCATGGACGATGAAGCCGTAAAAGCCGAGGGCGAACAGAACCACGCCGGCCATGGCATAGATCAGCCCGCCGCCGATCATGACTGTCCCGCTCTTTCGCCCTCCGCCGAGTGTGCCGGTCGGGACGGTGACATGCATCGAATGCGGGGAGGTGCCGCGCCGATGAAAGCGGTTGCGAGAATCGCCGAGATCGACACGGTCAGCGCCGATTCTACCACCAGGATAGCCATCGCCGCTTCCGCCGTTCGGTATTCCAGCAGCCTCGAACCCTCGAACAGCGGCAGAGCGGCAACCGCAAGAAATACCCCGAGGCCCACAACGAGGCATACACGCAACCATGCATTCGGCGACTCGAAGCTCGGAATCGTGCCGGTCAGGCGCAGCAGAACGCCGCCCCCCGCGAGCACAGCCCCCGCTTGGAATGCTCCACCCGGCCGGTGCGCACCCGCCCATAACAGATATCCCGCAGCGAGAACGATGAGCGGAACTATCAAGCGATTCAGAGCCGCGAGCACGGGACTCGAATCGGGCGTAGCGTCGGGTATGGTGGCGGGGCCGGGAGGCCGGAATGCCAGGATTCC
>NZ_JBDIVO010000202.1:0-9006 GCF_039794385.1 Methylocaldum sp.
TGGCTGTGAAAGCTGGACTTTTCGGTATCCGGCAAGGCGGCGAAGTCGTCTTCGTCGGCGGGCTTGCCGTTAACCAAGGGACTGAACACTACGGTGTCGCCGTCGCGGAAAAGGGCGATCTTAAGGTCTTTCGCGCGCCGTTCGACTTTGTCGACCGCTTGGTTGTAACGTTGCTTGACCTCCCGATCTATGGCCGTTTTGCGCCTTTGATAAGCCGGATTCTCGAAGGCAGCCGGAAAGGTTGCGAGCAGATTGTCGACCAGCATTTCGATATCGGCGAGCAAGGATTTTCCCTGGCCCGGCGGAAGTTGCAGGGCGAAAGGCTTGCGCGGGTCGTCGAAATTGTTGATATAGGCCCAGTCGCTCGAAGACGGCCGCTCCTTGGCTCGCGCTTTGAGGTAATGGGTCACCAGCGAAAGCCGTCCGGTTCCGGCTTCGCCCATCACGTAGATGTCGTAGCCCGGTCTTTGCATGGCGACGCCGAAGGCGATGGCGGTCTGCGCCCGGCTCTGTCCCAGCATGCCGCGAAAGGATTCCAGGTCCTCGGTTGTGGCGAAGGGCAGTTCCTCCGGTCGAATGCGAGCTTTGAGAGCTGCGGGAGGAAGCCCGGACATTCCGTAAGAGTTCGTCATCGGGGATATGCTGGCAGCGGTATTTTTTGGCGGTCGGAAAGCTATTTCAACGGAACGATCTTGGCTTCCGATGTGGAGGCACTCCGCATTTTCCGGTCCATCTGCTGTAGTGCGCGCGGAAATTCGCTTTGGATGCGCGGCATGATCTTCAGTGAGTCTTCGGTGTAATAAACCGCGTCGTAAGGGACCGGCTGGTCCAGGGCGCTGCGCTCCGAAGATCGAAAATTCTGCCAGGCGAGCACGATATTGCTGCGGGAAACGGCGCCATCCAGAAAGACGGTTTCCTCCGGATCGATCACGGCCAGATACTGCATGCTGCGGATAGGGACGAACAAAGCCTTTTCGCCGCTTCGATAAAGCAGGGTTCTCGACCGGTTGTAAACGACGGCGGCCAGATTGCGCCTTTCCCGCTTGAGCTCTCGGGTACGATAAAAGATTTCTTTCGTGTACATCTCGCCGCCCTCGCAATAGGTTCCAGCTTACGCTAACGCTTAGCCCGGCCAGTTTCAATCATCTGGAATACAAAGTGTGAGTTTGCTATATTCGAAAGGCAGACTTGTCAAGAAAGCCGGGATGTAAGCACTGCTGGCGTCCCACTTCTGGTATGAATTTAGTGGAAAGCCCCGGCATGTCGAGTCAGTTCTCACTCTCCGTTCCAAGTGCCAGCGTGAACGCGTCCGGACGAGGTCAGTCCAATTCAAGAATCATAAAAGACCATCTCATCAGCACCGTTACCCTTTGAGTTTGGAGAAAAACTATGACGATAAAAGTTGCTATCAACGGATATGGCCGTATTGGGCGAAATATCCTGCGGGCGTTGTACGAGTCGCGACGGACCGGGGAAATTCAAATCGTAGCGATTAACGATCTGGGCGACGCCAATACCAACGCGCACTTGACCAAATACGATACGGTACACGGACGCTTTCCGGGAGAAATTTCGGTGGATGGCGACTACATGATCGTCAACGGCGACCGGATACGCGTGTTTGCCGAGCGGGATCCGGCCAAGTTGCCCTGGCGCGATCTGGGCATAGATGTCGTCCACGAGTGCACCGGCATATTCACCTCCAAGGCCAAGGCATCGGTCCATCTCGAAGCGGGGGCGAAGAAAGTGATCATCTCGGCACCGGGGGGAGAAGACGTGGACGCTACCGTCGTTTACGGCGTCAACCATCAGACTCTGAAGGCAACCGATACGGTGATTTCAAACGCCTCCTGCACGACTAACTGCTTGGCGCCGCTGGTCAAGCCTTTGCACGAGGCGATCGGCGTTCAGCACGGTCTGATGACTACGATCCATTCCTACACCAATGATCAGGTGCTGACCGACGTTTACCACAAGGATCTGCGTCGCGCTCGGGCCGCCACGCAATCGATGATCCCCACCAAGACCGGCGCCGCGGCGGCGGTCGGATTGGTATTGCCCGAATTGGCCGGCCGGCTGGACGGTTTCGCGATTCGAGTCCCGACCATCAACGTTTCGCTGGTCGATCTCACTTTCGTCGCGTCGCGCAAGACCAGCAAGGACGAGGTTCACGACATCATGCGCAAGGCCTCGGAAGGTTCATTGAAGGGGATTCTCGGTTACAACGACCTGCCCTTGGTATCCATGGATTTCAATCACGATGCCCGCTCCTCGATTTACGAGGCGACCCTCACCAAGGTCATGCAGGGCAACATGGTCAAAGTACTGGCCTGGTACGACAACGAGTGGGGCTTCTCCAACCGTATGTTGGATGCCACGGTGGCTTTGATGGAAGCTAGCTAGACACGAACGATTAATTCAATGAGACGAACGAAGATCGTAGCGACTTTGGGACCGGCGACCGACGATCCGGCCATTTTGGAGCGGGCCATAAGAGCGGGCATCGATGTCGTCCGGCTCAATTTTTCCCATGGCGACGCCGAAACCCACAAGAAGCGCGCCGAAGCGGTGAAGGCGATCAGCCGCAAGCTGAATCGGCATGTCGGCATTTTGGTCGATTTGCAGGGACCCAAAATCCGGATCGCGCGTTTCCAAGGGGACGGCAAGGTTCATCTTCGGGAAGGCGCGCGCTTCGATCTCGACACGGCTCTCCCCCCGGACCAAGGCGACGAACGTCAGGTCGGGTGCCTGTATTCCGATCTTCCCAAGGACGTGAAGCCTGGCGACGTTCTGTTGCTGGACGACGGCCGCATCGAATTGGGCATCGACAGGATAGAAGGCTCGCGGATCGTCTGCCGGGTGGTCGTCGGGGGCGAGTTGTCCAACCACAAGGGCATCAACAAACAGGGCGGCGGCTTGTCCGCCGCCGCGCTGACCGACAAGGACAGGGAAGACATCAACACGGCCGCCGAAATCGATGCCGATTACCTCGCCGTATCCTTTCCGCGATCCGCCTCGGATATCCGTGAAGCGCGGGACTTGCTGCGCGCCGCCGGGGGAGAGGCGGGGATCGTGGCCAAGATCGAGCGCGCCGAGGCCCTGGAGCCGGGCGTGATCGAATCCATCGTCGATGCATCCGACGCCATCATGGTGGCACGCGGCGATCTCGGGGTGGAAATCGGCGATGCCCAGTTGCCGTGGGTCCAGAAAGATCTGATCAAGCTGGCGCGAAGCCGGGACCGTGCGGTCATAACGGCCACGCAAATGATGGAATCCATGATCCACAGCCCGATGCCGACTCGTGCGGAGGTGTTCGATGTGGCCAATGCGGTGATCGATGGCACCGATGCGGTCATGCTTTCCGCCGAAACGGCCAGCGGCAAATATCCGGACAAGGCGATCGCGGCGATGGTCCGGATATGCAAGGAGGCCGAACTGCACCCGCGGGTTCGGCAGTCCACCCATCGTATCGACGAGACGTTCGACTACATCGACGAAGCCATCGCGATGGCGTCCATGTATATCGCCAATCACTTGCCGGTTAAGGCGATCGGCGCGCAGACGGAATCGGGATCGACGCCGCTGTGGATGTCGCGCATCAGTTCCGGCATCCCGATTTACGCATTGACCCAGCACGAAAAGACCTGCCGCAAAGTGACTCTCTATCGCGGCGTTTATCCCATCAGCTTTTACAGCACGACATCCGACCACGCGGTGCTGAACCGGGAGATCATCAACGAATTCCTGAGCCGCGATCTGGTCAAGCCGGGCGACCTGGTCATCCTGACCAAAGGTGATCTTACCGGCGTGCGCGGCGGTACCAACGCCTTGAAGATTGCCCGAGTCGGCGCCGTATAACGTGCGGGCCGCCGTTCGGGGCTGTCGATTCCTGCTTTTTTCGTCATGAGGGAGAAAACATGAACGGCGACTATCTGACGCGATTTCTCATCCACGAGCAGCGCAAGAATCCGAACGCCACGGGCGAGTTCACCATGCTGCTCAGCGATATCGCGACCGCCTGCAAAGCGATTGCGCACGAGGTGAATCGCGGCGGTCTGGCCGGCAATCTCGGTATCGCGGGTTCGGAAAACATCCAGGGCGAAGCGCAGAAGAAACTGGACGTGATCTCCAATGAGATTTTCATCCGATCGCTGGAGTGGACCGGCCATCTTGCGGCGATGGCGTCGGAGGAAAACGACGAAATCATCCAGATTCCGCCGAGTTATTCGAGGGGCAAATATCTGATTTGCTTCGATCCTCTGGACGGGTCGTCCAATATCGATATCAACCTGACGGTCGGTACGATCTTTTCCATCCTTCGGGCGCCCGAAGGCCGGGACAACCCCACCGAGGCGGATTTCCTCCAGCCGGGGACCAAGCAGGTCGCCGCAGGTTTCTGTACCTACGGTCCGACCACCCTGATGGTGCTGACGACCGGCAATGGCGTGAACGGCTTTACCTTGGACCGGGATGTGGGGGAATTCGTTTTGACGCATCCCAAGATGCGGATTCCCGAGGAAACCTCCGAGTTTGCCATCAACATGTCCAATCAGCGCTATTGGGAAGAACCGGTCAGGCGTTATATCGAGGAATGTCTCAAAGGCAAGGACGGCGGCCGGGAGAAGAATTTCAACATGCGCTGGGTGGCGTCTATGGTCGCGGAGGTTTACCGCATTTTGACCCGGGGCGGCATCTTCATGTATCCCTACGACACCCGCGACGCCAGCAAGCCAGGCAGGCTGCGCTTGATGTACGAGGCCAATCCGATGAGCTTCATCGTCGAGCAGGCGGGAGGGGCCAGTTCGACCGGGCGCCAGCGGATCATGGACATCGAGCCTGCCGGCATCCATCAGCGCGTCCCCGTGATTTTGGGATCAAAAGCGGAAGTCGAGCGGGTGGTGTCTTATCACCTGTAATCTATCGGTAGGCATTCATCTCTCCCTCTGGGACGTGGCAGAAACAAGGTTCCGATTCATGTTTCTGGCGTAGGGTGGGTTAGGCCGTGAGGCCGTAACCCACCGAGCGACCTCGAATCGGTGGGTTACGCTCCGCTAATCCACCCTACAGTCTACGGCCAGCCAAAATCCATAGACTGCGAAATCCCTAATTCATGCCTGCGCCGGGTATCATAGTGTTGTTGAGACGATGCGAGAATGCGCGCGGCGAACACGCGTTGCGCATCCGCTCCGGCGATTAAGGCTGCCGCAAACCTTCGGTTTGCCCTTGGTTTCCCTGCTGGACTTTAGGAAGGCCGTGGGGATGCAGAAGGCCGAAGCGGTAAGCCAATAGCAATAAGATGAACAGGCCGATGGATAAGCCGATGCGCACCGTCAAGGCTTTGACCGTTCGGGGAGAACGGGTGCGGTCCTTGACGAGATAAACCAGGGCCGTGCCTAGGCTTCCGACGATGACCAGGAGGAGCAGAATGATGAGAACTTTCACAACTAGATTGTCTTTTAGTTTGAGGTGGTGCGGGCACCGGATGTTTTCACCCGGAGGTGGCGATTGCGCGATTATAGCTTCAAACCGGGGCTGACTGCTTCGCTGATAGCGATCATGGTCCTTCCCCTGTTCATTTCCTTAGGCGTTTGGCAGTTGCATCGAGCCGACGAAAAGAAAAGCTTGATCGCATTGCATCAGCAGCGGATGCAAGATGAACCGCTGACCTTGGGTGCCGAAGAACCGAACTTGGAGGATGTTCGATACCGGCGAGTCATCGTTTCCGGGGAGTACGACGTGGAACATCAATTCCTATTGGATAACCAGGTCCACCAGCAGAGCCCCGGATATCACGTATTGACTCCTCTGCGCATTGCCGGAACGGACTCGGCGGTCTTGGTGAACCGCGGCTGGATACCCATGGGTGCAAGCCGAGCCGAACTGCCCGATGTGGATATTCGTCAGGCTAGCGTACAAATCGCCGGCTCGGTGGACCGCTTTCCGGGCGTTGGTTTAAGGCTCGAAGGCGCTGAAATACCCGCGGCTGGCTGGCCGGCCGTGGTCCAGGTCGTCGATCCTGAACGCATCGGCGAGCGGTTGGGCTACACGGTCCTTCCCTATCAGGTTCTGGCGGATGAAACGGTGGACGAAGCTTACATCCGGGCTTGGAAGGAAACCCACCTCGATCCCGGAAAGAACCTGGGATACGCGCTTCAATGGTTTCTGTTCGCGTTAATCGGCCTGGTGTTATATGTTCGCCACGGCGTCAAATTACAGCCTCGAAGGCAATAATTTCCCTAATTTTTCACCCATTCTTCCCATGTCTACCGCAAAGAACTCTCTGTGGCGAAATCGCGCCCTGATCATTTTTATCGCCCTAATATCCATTATTCCTTTCGGGCTGGCTTGGTACTACGCCAAGAATCCGCAGCTGATCACCAAGCGCAGCAACTACGGCAGCCTGATCCAGCCGCCGAGCCCTATCGATTACGGCGAATTGCTCGCGCACCCCGTCCGTGGAAGCGAGCTATTGTCGGAGATCAAAGGTCGCTGGGTGATGCTCCACGTGATTCCGGATAGGTGCGGCGACCCTTGCGCGGAAACGATTCATAAGACCAAGCAGATCCGGCTCATGCTGAACAAGGAAATTCCGAGGGTGCGCCGTTTGCTGCTGCTCGGAAACGATTCCGCCGCCGCCGATCTCGCTCCCGTGCTCAATGACGATGAAACCTTGCTGGTGGCGGTGACGAGCGGGGCGTTATCGCAGAAATTGGCCGCCGCCGTCGGAAAGCCTTTGACCGAGGACATGGTGATTCTGATCGATCCGTTCGGGAATGCCGCGCTATGGTACGACTCCGGGTTCGATCCTTACGGCATGCTCAAGGATTTAAAGCATTTGCTTCGCGCATCCCAGATCGGCTGAATCGGATGCCCAAGCCTTCGAAACATTCTCCGATGCGGTTTAGCGCCCTGGTAGGTCGGGAATCCCTTCCCAATCGCAAACGGCCTGGCCGGGAGCGCCGGCCAGCCCCTTCCCGACGCCGCGGGTTGACAAACCGTTTTCGTCGGCAAGGGATTGTCGACCTACGGTGGTGAGAAATGCTCTAAAGCAGAACCTTTAATCGTTCCGGATCGTCGTGCTGGAACCTCGAAACGACAATAACAAAGTGGGACTATGTTCAGAAATCTAACGCTTTTTTCCCTGGTTCTCGCCTTCTTTGTCATGGCGATGGGAGCCTATGTCCGCATTTCGGATGCCGGGCTAGGGTGTCCGGATTGGCCCGGCTGCTACGGAAAGATGATCGTCGAAGAGCCGCAAATCGCCGAGGCGTTGCGGCAGACGCCGTTCGACGCGGCCAAAGCCTGGAAAGAAATGATTCATCGCTATCTTGCCGGAGCCTTGGGCGTTTCGGTTTTGATACTGGCGGGACTCGTATTCCGGGTGCGGGAAAACCGGGGCAAGGCGATCGCATTGACTTACGCAAGCCTTGCCCTGGTGGTCGGACAAGCGCTACTCGGCATGTGGACGGTGAAATTCCTGGTCATGCCAGCGATCGTCACGGCCCATCTGATGGCGGGGTTTGTGACGCTTGCCCTGTTGTATTGGTTATACCGCACCGTGAGTCCGCAGATTCTGCCGGTCGGGGACACCCGTTGGCTGCGCCGCTTGAGCGGTTTTTCTTTGCTGTTATTGTTCGCGCAGATTTTTCTGGGCGGATGGACATCGTCCAATTACGCTGCGCTGTCCTGCCCCGATTTCCCCACGTGCATGGGTTCGCTGTGGCCGGATGCCGATTACGTCGACGGCTTTACGCTTTGGCGGGGCACCGGTCCCGACTATCAGAGAGGCGGATTGCCGCTGGACGCCCGCATCGCCATCCATTGGGCGCACCGTATCGGAGCCGTCGCGGTATTTCTGGTCCTCAGCCTGTTGGCCATGGGCATTACCTCGAATCGTAAGGTGCCCCACCTGAGCAAGGCCGGTGTGCTCCTCAGCTTTTTGCTGCTGGCGGAGATCAGCTTGGGGATCGCAGCGGTGCTGCTGCGCCTGCCGGTCGCCGTGGCGGTCGCGCACCATGCCGTGGCCGCGCTGCTTTGGCTGAATGTGCTCCATGCCTATTTTTATCTCCGCCTGCCGCGCCGAGTCGAAGCCGAAGCGCCCGCGCGCGAGGAAGCCGTCGAGCGCATCGGTGTCGCGCCGCCTGCCGAGGTCTTGCCGCCGATCGTTCCGCCGGTTCCCGTCGAAAAGGTGCCTGCGCGGCCCACGCCAGAGGGCATGTTCGTTCGGCTCAAAAGCCAGCTCGGGAAAACCCGCAGCGGTCTGACCGGATTTCTGGGTACGCTGGCGCTCGGCAAGAAGGCCATCGATCGCGACGTCTTGGAAGACATCGAGTCCCAATTGCTCATGGCCGACGTCGGCGTGACGGCGACTCAGGACATTATTCGCCATCTGACGGAAAGTCTGGAGCGGGATCAGCTAGCCGATGTCGGCACCTTGGCGGCCAGCCTCCGCGAGTATTTATACGATGTCCTGCGGCCCGTCAGCGTTCCGCTCGACATTCCGGTCGAGACGCGGCCGTTCGTGATCCTGGTCGTGGGCGTGAACGGCGTGGGCAAGACCACGACCATCGGCAAACTCGCCAAGCGTCTTCAAAACCAAGGCCACAGCGTCATGCTGGCGGCCGGCGATACTTTCCGCGCTGCGGCGGTAGAGCAGTTGCAGACCTGGGGCGAGCGGAACAACGTCCAGGTGATCGCCCAGCATACCGGGGCCGATTCGGCTTCGGTCATCTACGACGCGGTGCAGGCGGCCCAGGCGCGGGGCGTCGACGTGCTCATCGCCGATACCGCGGGACGTCTCCACACGAAATCGAATCTCATGGAGGAACTCAGCAAGATCAAGCGCATCATGGGCAGGTTGGACGAGACCGCGCCGCATGAGGTGCTCTTGGTGCTCGATGCGAGCACCGGCCAGAATGCGATTTCCCAAGCCAAGCTGTTCAACGAAGCGGTCGGGCTGACGGGCATCGCGCTCACCAAGCTCGACGGTACCGCCAAAGGCGGCGT